>JBQCFH010000283.1:0-14205 GCA_051959385.1 Rhizobiaceae bacterium
ATAGTCCTCATCGACATAGGCGTTGGCCGTTTCGATCGTCAGCTTGCCGCCTGCCGCCATCGCGTCGCGCGCGTTGACCGAAAGATTGAGGATGACGCTCTCGAGCTGCACCGGATCGACATTGGTCTTCCACAGGCCGGCAGACAGGACCGTCTCTACCCGGATGTGTTCGCCAAGACTGCGGCTGAGGAGCTCGCTCATCCCCGCCACCATCTTGTTGGCATCGACCGGCTGCGGCGCCAGCGGCTGCTGCCGCGCGAAGGCGAGCAGGCGCTGGGTGAGCGCGGCGGCCCGCGAAGCCCCGTCCATCGCTCCTTCGATGTATTTGCCGACGTCGGTATCGCCTTTTGCCAGCCGCCGCTTGAGCAGGTTCAGCCCGCCGATGACGACGGTCAGCATGTTGTTGAAATCGTGCGCGATGCCGCCGGTGAGCTGACCGATCGCTTCGGTCTTCTGCGCCTGCATCAAGGCGGCCTCTACCTTGGAGCGCTCCGCCACTTCCTCCGTCACCCGCTCTTCCAGCGTGGCGTTCAGGAGCTGCAGCGCTTCCTCGGCGCGGCGCCTTTCGGCCAGCTCGCGTTCAGCGGCCCGGAAGAGACGGGCATTGTCGATGGCCGTCGCCGCTTGGCCTGCGATGCCGAGCAGGCGGGTTTCGTGATCCTCGTTGAATATGCCCGTGCGCGAATGGCCGAAGAAAAGGCCGCCGAGCACCTCGCCGGAGCGGGACTTCACCGGCACGGCAAGATAGCTGCGAACGGGAAGATGGCCCTTCGGCATGCCCTTGTTGGGCGCATTCCTGCCGTAGCGCGGATCCTTGGTGATGTCGTCCGAGCGGACCACGCTTTCGCCCTTGAACGTGGGGCCGAAAACGAGCGTGTTGCGCGGCATCGGAAACTTGGAGAAGGCTTCGCGCGGCGCGCCCGAAAGGGTATAGAGCGTGTAGCTTTCACCTTTGTCGTCCACGACATTGTAGAAGAACGCGCCAAACTCCGCGCCGGTGAGTTCGACCCCGGCGTCCGTCACCTTTTGGACGATGGATGCCACGTCGAGATCGGCGGCGATGGAGGCGCCGGTGTCGTTGACGATCTCCAGGTTGCGTGCTTCCCGCTTGCGCGCTTCCTCGGCGCGCCGGACCTCCGTCATATCGACGTTCACGCCGATCATGCCGAGAAACTCGCCATCCGGGCTGAAACGCGGCTGCGCGTTGGTCTGCAAGGTCCGGTATTCGCCATCGGCCCGCCTGAACCGCGCCTCGACCGTGAATCCCGAACGTTCCCGCATGCCCTTTTCAAATGGTTCGGCCAGCTGCGCGAGATCGTCCGGATGAACGGTGTCGTTCCAGTTGAAACCGGTTACAGCCTTTGCCGGGACGCCCCAGAATTTCCTCTGTAACCTGTTCAGGTACACGCATTTGCCGGATTGATCCCCCATCCAGAGCATGACGGGCGCGCGTTCCGCGGCGACGCGAAACCATCTTTCGCTTTCGCGGAGTTGCCGCTCGGCGAGGACTCTCTCCGTCGTCTCGCTGACGATGCAGAGAACGCCCCCGACCTCGCCGTTCTCCTCCGGAACGGCGGAATAGGAGATGTCGAAGAAGACATTCTCCATATAGCCGTGTCGCTCGATGACGAACGGCCGGTCCTTGGCGAAGAAGGTTTCTCCCGTTTCGCGGACGCCGCGCAGGAGCGGCTCGAGGTCGTCCCAAAGCTCGGCCCAGTTCTCGGAGGCGGGGCGGCCGAGCGCGCGCGGATGCTTGTTGCCGATGGTCGGCGCATAGGCATCGTTGTAGAGCGCGACATATTCCGCGCCCCAGAAGAGCACGATCTGGGCCTTTGCGGGCAACATGAGCCCGACCGCGGTTCTGAGGCTCTGGGGCCAGGTTTCGGGCCGGCCAAGCGGCGACGCCGACCAGTCGTGCTCGCGCATGACACGGCCCATTTCTCCGCCGTTTTCCGGAAACAGGTCGGCCGATACCGTCATCGCAACCGCGTCCCCCTTCAAACCTCGTTCATAAGAAGATTTCCTGCATGGCACCAGCCTTTTCGCTCCGGCCGCCTTGCCCGAGAGCATACTCGGCAGTGCGGCGGCCCCGGCTCAATCGGCTATCCGTGATTTCTCGCGCAGCGGCGAGTTGCTGCCGCCCGTTTCCTTGTCGGTCGGCGCGACGCTCTCCGAGCGCTGCTGCGCCGGTCCGTGCGCGTCGATCAGGTTATAGGCGGTGTTCACCAGGCCGACATGCGAAAACGCCTGGGGAAAATTGCCGAGGAGCCGCCCGGAGACGGCGTCGTACTCCTCGGCGAGCAGGCCGAGATCGTTGCGGAGATCCAGGAGTCTCTCGAAAAGCTCGGCCGCGTCATCGAGCCGCCCGAGCAGGACATAGGCGTCGGCGAGCCAGAACGAGCAGGCGAGAAACGCGCCTTCGCGCCCGCCGACGCCGTCGTCCACATCCTCCGTCGAATAGCGGCGGATCAGGCCGTCATGGCGCAACTCGCGCTCGATCGCCTCGACCGTTCCGATGACGCGGGGATCGTTTGGCTGGAGGAAGCCCGATTGCGCGATGAGCAGCAGCGAGGCGTCGAGCGCCTTGCCGCCGTAATACTGCACGAAGGCATTGCGTTCTGGGTCGAAACCGTTCTCGCAGATATCCGCATGGATCGCGTCGCGGGTCTTGCGCCATTTGTCGACGGGGCCTTCCAGGCCGAAACGCTCGCACGACTTGATGGCGCGATCGAAAGCGACCCAGCACATCATGCGCGAATGGGTGAACGCGCGGGCCGGCCCGCGCACTTCCCAGATGCCGCGGTCCGGTTTCTGCCAGACCGTCTCCAGATGACCGAGCAGCGATTGCTGCAGCCGCCAGGCTTCCTGAAGCGGGCTGAGTTTGGCTTCGCGCGCCGCATGCAGCACCTCCATCAGCTCGCCGAACACGTCGAGCTGAAGCTGGTCGGCCGCGGCGTTGCCGATGCGCACGGGCGGACTGTGCTCGTAGCCCGGCAGCCAGTTGACCTCATGCTCGGTGAGCCGCCTTTCGCCCGCCACGCCGTACATGATCTGCAACTGCCGCGGATGGCCGGCGATCGCCCGCAGCAGCCATTGGCGCCAGGCTTCCGCTTCGTCGCGATAGCCGCCGTTGAGGAGGGCGTAGAGCGTCAGCGTGGAATCGCGGATCCAGGCGTAGCGATAGTCCCAGTTGCGCTCTCCGCCGATCGCCTCCGGGAGCGATGTCGTCGGCGCGGCGACGATGCCGCCCGTGGGCTGGTAGGTGAGAAGCTTCAGCGTGATCAGCGAGCGCACCACCGCGTCGCGCCACTTTTCGTTGTCATGTTCGAAGCGGCACCTTTTCGACCATTCGCGCCACCAGGAGACGGTGCGATCGAGGCTCTGGTTCCGGTCGGGGACGAAATGCGGCGTCTTGTGCGAGCGGTGGTAGGAAAGGGTGAAAGGAACGCTGTCGCCCTTTTCCACCGTAAAGACCCCCAGCGTCTTCATGTCTCGACCGTGCAGGTCGATGCGGGTGTGCAATTCGACCGTGTCGGGCCCGGCGACGGCCGCGAGCCCGTAGTCACGCCGCTGGACCCACGGAACCGTCTGGCCGTAGTTGAAGCGCAGCACGAGTTCCATCGCCATCTCGACGCTGCCCTTCTCGCCCTTGACGATGCGCACGACATCGACCTTTTCCTCGTCGTCCGTGAGCGGCATGAAGTCGATCAGGCAGACCGCGCCGGTGTCGGTCTCGAAGCGCGTTTCGAGAACCGCCGTGCCCGGCAGGTAGCGGCGGCTGACGCGACAATTGGAAGCGTGCGGAGCGATCAGCCAGCGGCCGTTTTCCGGGCTGCCGAGCAGCGCCGCGAAGCAGGCATCCGAATCGAAGCGCGGCAGGCAGAGCCAGTCGATCGAGCCGCCGCGCGAAACGAGCGCGGCAGAGATCATGTTACCTATCAGTCCGTAGTCCTCGATCGGTCTGCTGGAATTTTTCTTGTCGGAAGTCACGTTGCGGCGCCTCGATCGGTCGCGGGGCGAAGAGGGACGGAAAACACACTTCCAAATGTCGCACCTCCCCAAAATTTCAACTCTCCAACGCTCATCCATCGCTCAGCCGATCGGGACTCCGCTCGGCGCTGGCGGAACCGCCCCGCCGTCGGCTAGATGGGGCCTCGTTCAATCAAATTGCCAAAGGCTCTCCCATGCATTCTTCCGTCAGCCGGTTCCTCGACGAACTCAGGACCTGGATCGAAATCGAAACGCCCACCCATGACCGGGAGGCGGTCAACCGGCTCGGCGCGCTGATCGAGAAGACCTGCCGGAGCGAGGGGCTGCTCGTCGAACGCGTGGCCGGCGCGCCGGGGCTCGGCGATACGATCCGGGCGAGAAGCATGGCGCCGACCGGCCGGAAGGGCCTGCTCGTGCTCGCCCATTTCGACACGGTGCATCCGACCGGCACGCTCGCCGACGGGCTGCCGTGGCGGCTCGACGGCGACAGGCTCTACGGCCCGGGCACATCCGACATGAAAGCCTGCGCGCTGCTTACCATTGAGGCCTGGCGCACGATCAAGGCCAAGGGCAGGGTGCCTGACTTCCCGATCACCTTCCTGTTCACGCCGGACGAGGAGATCGGCAGCCCCGGCTCCCGCGCCATCATCGAGGAGGAAGCGCGGAACGCCTTCGCGGTGCTCGTCGTCGAGGCGGCGCGCGACGGCGGCAGGATCGTGACCGCGCGCAAGGGCGTGGCGCGTTTCGTCATCAAGGCGGAAGGCGTCGCCTCGCATGCCGGCACGGCCTTCGAGAAAGGGCACAGCGCAATCAGCGAGATGGCGCGCCAGATCGCGTATCTGGACAGCCTGGTCGACATCGAGAACGGCATCACGCTCAATGTCGGGCTGATCAATGGCGGCACGGCGCCGAACACCGTCGCCCAGTTCTGCACGATCGAGGTGGATGTGCGCGTGAAAACGCTCGACCAGGCCGGGCCGATCGTCCGGGCGATCCACGGCATCAAGCCGCACGATCCGAACGTGCGCCTGACGGTGGAAGGCGAATTGAACCGGCCGCCCTTTTTCCCGGACGCAGGCTCGAAGGCGCTCTTCGAGCATGCGCGAAGGCTCGCCGCCCCGATCGGCATCGACCTCGTCGGCGTCCATGCCGGCGGCGGCAGCGACGGCAATTTCACGGCGGCGCTCGGCGTGCCGACGCTCGACGGGCTCGGCGTGGACGGTGCCGGAGCGCATACGCTGCAGGAGCACATCTTCGTCTCCAGCATCGAGCCGCGCGTCGATCTGTTCGCGGCGCTGCTGGCGGAGACAAGGCCTGAGGATGTCGCTGCGCGGCAATAGTCATGGAGGTGCGAGACCCTCAAGGTGCCGCCATCCCCCTCTCCGATTTGCTTCGCAAATCACCTCTCCCCCTGAAGGGGTAGAGGACGGGAGCCGGCTCGCCGCCGCCTGTCCTCGCCCCCACGAATGTGGGGGAGAGGTGCCGAGCCCCCGGGTCCGGCCGTCGGCCGGCCCGAGGACCGGCTCCGCGAGGCGGAGAGGGGGGTCTTCTTCGAGGAGTCATCCGAGATCGCCGCAGCGGAAACAAGCGCGAGAAGACTTGCGTTCTCGTCAATTCCGCGTGGAGATATATGAGAATCAATGAGGAGAAGACGCCCATGCCCACGCTCGAAGGCAAAAACGTCGTCATCACCGGCGGCATGGGCGCGCTGGGCGAGGCAGTCGTCGCCCGTTTCGCCAAGGCGGGCGCGATCTGCCATGTGCCGACCCGCAAGGCTGCGGCCAGGCAGGCGCCATGGGAGGGCCAGGTCAGCATCGTCCCGAATGTCGACCTCGCCGACGAGCAAGCGGTCGGCCGCTTCTACGATGGCGTTCCCGATCTCTGGGCATCCGTTCATCTGGCCGGCGGCTTCGCCATGGCCCCGCTCGCCGACACGTCGCGCGCCGATTTCCTGCGCATGGTGGAGATGAACGCGGCGACGGTTTTCGTCTGCTGCCGCGCCGCGGTGCGCAACATGCGCAAGACGGGACAGGGCGGACGCATCGTCAACGTCTCGGCCCGCGCCGGGCTCGATCCGCGCAGGGGCGCCGGCATGGTCGCTTACGCGACGAGCAAGGCGGCGGTGACGGCGATCACGCTGGTGTTGGCCGAGGAATTGAAGAGCGACCGCATCCTGGTGAACGCCGTCGCGCCTTCGACAATCGACACGCCGAACAATCGCGAGGCGATGCCGAATGCCGACACGTCGAAATGGCTGTCGCCGAAGGCGGCCGCGGAGGCGATCCTGCAACTCGCCTCGCCGTCCAACATGGAGATCAACGGCGCCGTGCTGCCGCTGTTTGCGAGGGCTTAGGGCGTACGAGGAGCATTGTCGGTATACCCCTCATCCGACCTCACCTTCGCTTCGCTTCGGCTCGGCCACCTTCTCCCACAAGGGGAGAAGGGATTGGTTGCGCCAGCCGTCCGCGCCAATCTCCAGCATCGATGATTGGTGAAAGCACCGAGGCAAATCTCCCCTTCTCCCCTTGTGGGAGAAGGTGGCCGAGCGAAGCGAGGTCGGATGAGGGGTGAAGCTGCCGAAAGCCTCTCACCCCGCCTCCACCCGGCTGTTCCCATCCTTCGACGGCGCGTGCCGGAGTTCGCGCCGCCGCAGCATGAAATTCACATGCGCGTGCACCTCCGAGAAGGCGAAGCTCAACTGGTGCGGATCGAGCTCGCGGGTGAAGAGCACCGGCACGAGATCGGCGACCGAATGTGGTTTCGTGGCACAGGCCGCGGCGATCAGCGCGCAGCGCTCGGCATGATGCGCCGCGAGTTCGTCGCAGCGATCGTGCAGCCCGTAAAAAGGCAATTGATGGCCGGGCAGCACCAGCGCGTCGGCGGGAATGCTCGCCTTGATGCGCCTCAGAGAACGCAGGTAGAGGCCGAGCGGATCGCCTTCGGGATCGACAGCCCAGACGCTGATGTTCGGACTGATCCGCGCGATCACCTGGTCCGCAGCCAGGAATACGTTCTCCGAGGGACTGTAGAGCATCAGCTGCTCCGGCGCGTGGCCGTCGCCGGTCAGGGCCTGGAATTCGCGGCCGCCGATCGTCAGCGTGTCGCCGTCGACGACACGATTGAAGGAAAGCGGCAGGGGCGTGACCATCCTGAGATAGCTGTGCCCTTGTGAGCTGACGAGATCGACCGTCGCTGCGTCCATGCCGTGGCGGGCATAGAAATCGCGATAGGGCCGCGCGTCGAGCGCGCCGGGGCTGAGCGAGATGGTCAGGCAGCCGAGATAGGAGGTCTGCGTCGTGAAGAGCGGCAGGCCGTAGCGTTCGCACAGCCATCCGGCGAGGCCGATATGGTCGGGATGATAGTGCGTGACGATCAGCCGGGTCAGCCTCCGACCGGCCAGCGGCCCGGACACGATTGCGTCCCAAATCTCCTTCGTCGCCGAATTGCCGATGCCGGTGTCGAGCACGGCCCAGCCGTCGCCGTCCTCGATCAGATAGATGTTGACGTGGTTGAGGCGGAAGGGAAGGGGGATGCGCGTCCACAGGATCCCCGGCGCGACCTCGACGAGCGCGCCGGTTTCCGGCGGTTCCTCGTGGGGAAAGGACAGGCGGCTTTCTTCGTTCTTCTTCAGCATCGGGCGCTCCGGTTGGCGGGTCCCGTACACGAAAATGCTGGACAGTGCAGCAGGCATGGGCGTCGAGGTGACCGAAAGTTCAACGCTTCGCGCGATCGGTCTGGAACAGCGTATGAGGAATGGTGGCGCTGCCCGGCAGCGGCTCTTTGCCCGAAGGTGCTCCTCCGCCGCGCCGAAACAAGCGAGACACCATGCCGACCGCAATCAACAGCATGAATGCGCACGCCTCCGACATTGACGGCCGCTATGCTTGGACCCGGCTTGCCGTGTCGATGCTCGTCGCCACCATCGGCGGCGTCGGCATGTGGGCCGTGGTCGTGGTGCTGCCGGCGGTGCAGGCCGAGTTCGCGGTCGACCGGGGCGAGGCGTCTCTGCCCTACACCATGACCATGGTCGGCTTTGCCGTCGGCAACGTCTTCATCGGACGGGCCATCGACCGGCTGGGCTACATGCTGCCGGCGATCGCCGCCGCAATCGTGATGGGCTGCGGTTTCCTGCTCGCAGCGGCGAGCGGTTCAATCCTCCTGTTCGGACTGGCGCAGGGCCTGATCGGCATCGGCACGGCGGCGACGTTCGGGCCGTTGATCGCCGACCTGTCGCACTGGTTCCGCAAGCATCGCGGCAAGGCCGTGGCGGCCGCCGCCTGCGGCAACTATCTCGCCGGCGTCGTCTGGCCGACGGCCATCGAGGCCTTCATGCGCCTCGACGGCTGGCGGGCGGCCTATCTCGGCGTCGGCATCGTCTCGCTCGCGGCCATGGTGCCGCTGCTCCTGCTCTTGCGGCGCAAGTCGCCGCACCGGAACGGCGCCGCCGGCGCGCCATCCGACGCGGCGGTGAAGCCGATTTCCGTCTCGCCGGCTACGCTGCAGCTCCTGCTGATCTTCGCCGGGCTCGGCTGCTGCGTCGCCATGTCGATGCCGCAGGTGCACATGGTCGCCTATTGCACCGACCTCGGCTATGGGCCGGCCGCCGGCGCGCACATGCTGTCACTGATGCTGGCCGGCGGCGTGGTCAGCCGGCTCTCCTCCGGCGTGCTTGCCGACCGCATCGGCGGCATCCCGACGCTGCTCCTCGGCTCGGTGCTGCAATGCATCGCGCTGTTCCTCTACATCCCCTTCGACGGCCTTGCCTCGCTCTACGTCGTGTCGCTGATTTTCGGTCTTGCGCAGGGCGGCATCGTTCCGTGCTACGCCATCATCGTGCAGGAATATCTGCCGGCCGCTGAGGCCGGCAAGCGGGTCGGCATCGTCATCATGGCGACCATCGCCGGCATGGCGATCGGCGGCTGGATGTCGGGCTGGATCTACGACCAGACCGGCTCCTACGAGGCGGCGTTCCTGAACGGCATCGTCTGGAACCTGATGAACATCTCGGTCATGACGGTGCTTTTGTTCCGGTCCGGCACCCGACGCGAAGCCACGGCGTGAGCCGAGCGCCTGAGGCTGTCCTCATTCACCCCCTCCGCCGCCTTCGGCGGCACCTCCCCCGTCGAGGGGGAGGAGGGTGGAGAGCCTGGCGCCCTCCCTCCCCTCGACGGGGAGGGTCCGACCGAAGGCCGGGGGTGGGGTGATGCTGAGCAAAGTCAGGACGGGTGCGGCGCTCGCTTCAATCCACCTTCGCCTTGCGCAGCCGCTCGTTGCGGACGCGCAGCCATTCGACGACGAGGAGAAGCACGACCGCCAGCGTCACCAGCATGGCGGCGACCGCCGTGATCGACGGGTTGAGGCTGTCGCGCATGCCGTCGAACATCTCGCGCGGGATGGTGCGCTGCTGCGGCGCGGCGAGGAGCAGGATGGTCACCACCTCGTCGAACGAAACGGCGAAGGCGAAGAGCGCGCCGGAGATGACGCCCGGCCGCACCAGCGGCAGCATCACGCGGCGGAAGACGACCACGGGCGGCGCGCCGAGGCTGGCGGCCGCGCGGGCGAGGTTGCGGTCGAAGCTCGCCAGCGCCGAACTCACCGTCACCACGACGAAGGGCGCGCCGAGCGCGGCATGCGCCATGATCAGGCCGGCATAGGTCTGGGTCAGGCCGAGCGGCGCGAAGAAGAAATAGAGCCCGACGGCGACGATGATGATCGGCACGACCAACGGCGAGAGGAGAAGCGCGGTGACGACCGCCTTGCCGCGGAAGTCGGCCAGCGACAGCCCGATCGCAGCCAGCGTGCCCAGCACCGTCGCGATGCATGCCGCCGGAATGCCGATCAGGAAGGAATTCTCTACGGCCAGCCGCCATTTCTCGCTGGCGAAGACGTCGCCATACCAGTGCAGTGTGAAGCCGCGCATCGGATAGACGAGGAAGGTCGAATCGTTGAACGAGAGCGGCAGGATCGCCAGGATCGGCGCGATCAGGAAGATGAAGACGAGGATCGCGAACATCCCGAGCAGCACGCGCGCGATGCGCTCGGTGCGGGTCTTGGCATTGCCGGCCGCGACGCGTTCCGAGCTCATGCCGCGGCACCCCCCTCTGGCCTGCCGGCCATCTCCCCCTCAAAGGGGGAGATTGGAGGCGGCACGTTCCAGCGCTCATTCTGCAAGTCTGGCGATTGGCAGCGCGAGTCGATGACGGCGTAATCTCCCCCCTTGAGGGGGAGATGGCCGGCAGGCCAGAGGGGGGTGCTGCCGAGCGAAGAAAATCGCTCACTTCTGACGCCCATCACCCCAACCTCACCTGATTCAGCCCCGCCAGCCGCGAATAGGCGAAGTAGAGGATGGCCGTCGCTGTCAGGAGCAGCACGCCAAGCGCCGCCGCGAGCCCCCAGTTCGAGCTCTGCGTAGTGTAGAACGCGATGAAATAGGCGAGCATCTGGTCCTTCGGCCCGCCGACCAGCGTCGGCGTCACGTAGTAGCCGAGCGCCATGATGAAGACGAGCAGCGTGCCGGCCGCCACACCCGGCAGCGTCTGCGGAAGATAGACTTTCCAGAAAGCGACGGCCGGATGCGCCCCGAGCGAGATCGCGGCGCGGACATAGGTCGGCGGGATCGACTTCATGGTCGCGATGATGGGCAGGATCATGAAGGGCAAGAGCACATGCGTCATGGCAATGACGACGCCGGTGCGGTTGAAGATGAGCCTCAGCGGCGCGTCGGTCAGCCCGAGCGCCATCAGCATCTGATTGACGATGCCCTGGTCCTGCAACAGCACGATCCAGGCGACGGTGCGGACGAGCAGAGAAGTCCAGAGCGGCAGCAGAACGAGGATCATCAGGAGGCCGGCCCGATGCGGCGGCGCGCTCGCGACGTAATAGGCGAGGGGAAAGCCGAGCAGCAGGCAGAGCACCGTCACGGTGACGGAGATCAGGACGGTGCGCAGCAGGACGTCGATGTAAAGGGATTGCTGCGGCGGGCGCGGCACGATGCGGTTGGCGGCATCGTGTTCCAAATCGACCGCCGTCAGAAGATAGAAATCGGTCAGCGGACCGGACGCCTCGGCGAGCGCGATCCACGTCTTCTTGTCGCCCCATGCGTGGTTGGCGGCGGTGAGCGCATCCCGCCAGGAGGGGGGATCGGCATCGAGCTTTCGTACAGCCCGGCCCGTGTCCATGACCAGGCTGCGGCCGTCTTCGAGCGCATAGTTCAGCCGTCGGGCGGCGGTGGCGACGGTATGCTCTTTCGCCGAGGCCCGGATGTCGCGGCCGAGCACGGCGAACATGGCTTCGTCGGGATCCGCCTTGCGGTCCCATTGGCGCAGCATGGCCGCCGTGTGCGGCCAGGTCTCGGCGATGTCGCTGTCGACCACCGACCGGCGCAGCATGTCGCCGATCGGGACGATGAAGGAGAAGAGCAGGAACAGGAAGAGCGGGGCGATCAGTCCGATCGCCAGCAGCCGCCGGCGCCGCCCGGCGCGGGCGAGGTCGCGGCGCAGCCGCGACCGGTGCTGCATTGCGGGGATCGCGGCTGTTGTCACGGCAGCGGCTCCGTGGCGGATCGCCTTGTGTTCGCGTCTGAGAATTGAACGGGATTGGCGTTGCCTGTTAACCCCACCCCTAACCCCTCCCCACAAGGGGGAGGGGAACTTTGCGGCGCCTCCCTACCACACCAAACCCTGCCGGTTTTGGCCGAAGCGGATGCGATGGCGTCTCCCTCCCCCTTGTGGGGAGGGGACAGGGGTGGGGGTGATTTCATGTCACCAGCCTGATGGCAGACATCAGTTGCTTGCCGCCCAGGTGTTGAAGCGCTCGTTCAGCTTGTCGATGTTCTCCAGCCAGAACGCATCCGAGATGTGGATGACGTTGGCGAAGTTGTCGGGCGCCGTCGGCAGGTCGGGCAGGCGCTTCTTGTCGATCAGCGGCGTCGCGTTCTTGTTGGTGACGCCGTAGGCGATCGCCTCGGGCAGCTTGGCCTGGTTCTCGGCCTTGCCGACGAAGTCAAGATATTTGTAGGCCTGGTCGACATTGGGCGAGGTCTTCAGGATAACCCAGCTGTCGAGCGTATAGAGGCCGCCATTCCACTGGATGCCGAAATTGCGGTGGTCGTCGTGGTTGGCGGCGTCGATGCGGCCGTTATAGACCGAGGTGAGGCTGACTTCGCCGGAGGCGAGAAGCTGCGGCGGCTGCGCGCCGGCCTTCCACCAGACGATGTCCTTCTTGATCGTGTCGAGCTTCTTGAAGGCGCGATCGACCCCTTCCGGCGTCGCCAGCACCTTGTAGACGTCGGCGGGCGCGACGCCGTCCGCTATCAGCGCGATCTCGAGATTGGTCTTCGGCCCCTGGCGCAGGCCGCGCTTGCCCGGATATTTCTTCAGGTCGAAGAAGTCGGCCCAGCCCTTCGGCGCGTCCTTGATCTTGTCCTTGTCGTAGCCGAGCACGAAATCGTAGACGATGGCGCCGACGCCGCATTCATTGTAGGCGGCGTCGATGTACTGGTCCTTGCCGCCGATCTTCGACCAGTCGAGCGGCAGGTAGAGGCCCTCGTCGCAGCCCGCGGCAAGCTCCTCGCTCTCGACCTGCACGACGTCCCACCCCGAATCCGTGCCGCCCTCGACCTTGGAGCGCAGCACGCCGATGCCGCCGTCCCAGCTCTCGTCGATCATGTCGATGCCGGTCGCCTTCTTGAAGGGCTCGAAATAGACCTTCTTCTGCGCCGCCTGGTAGGCGCCGCCCCACGAGACGACGGTAAGCGGGCGTGCCGACGCCGGCAGGGCGACCATCGCGGTGCCGGCGAGCGCCAGGGCAACAATTCCAAACTGCTTCAATGACTTTCTCATGTTCCTTCTCCCATCGTTGCTTCAAATCTGCGCACGTCCTGCGGGTCCTCAGACCGGCAGCGCTCGTGCATCCCTCGCATTCCAGACGAGCTCGACGCTCGAGCCGACCAGCGCGCCTTCCGCCTCGCGGGTCGGCGCCTTCACGACGAATTCCTCGCCCCCTTTGGCGGCGACGGTCAGCCGTATGTGGTCGCCATGATAGATCACGTTGCTGACGGTCGCGGGCAGCGCGTTCTCGCCACCGGTCCCGGGCGAGGCGAGCGACAGCGCCTCCGGCCGGATCGACACGAGCACCTCCTCGCCGGCCTTTGCCCTGGCCGCGGGTTCGCACCGGATGCGCTGGCCGGAACGCGTGACGGCGATCGCCTGCTTCCCCGCCAGTTCCTCGATCCTGGCGTTGAGCCGGTTGTTTTCGCCGATGAACTGGGCGACGAAGGCGGTCTCGGGCCGCTCGT
The DNA here is from genome assembly GCA_051959385.1 of Rhizobiaceae bacterium. Lineage (GTDB taxonomy): Bacteria > Pseudomonadota > Alphaproteobacteria > Rhizobiales > Rhizobiaceae > Mesorhizobium_L. The sequence continues at coordinate 13,286 of JBQCFH010000283.1, forward strand.
AGATGTCGCGCGGCGGCGCCACCTGCTGCACGCAGCCGTGATTGAAGACGGCGACGCGGTCAGACATGGTCAGCGCCTCGGTCTGGTCGTGGGTGACGTAGATCACGGTGACGCCGAGGCGGCGGTGCAGGTCCTTGATCTCATACTGCATGTGCTCGCGCAACTGTTTGTCGAGCGCGCCGAGCGGCTCGTCCATGAGCACCAGCGTCGGCTCGAAGATGAGCGCGCGCGCCAGCGCCACGCGCTGCTGCTGGCCGCCGGAAAGCTGGCCCGGCATGCGGCTGCCGAATCCCTCCATGCGCACCATTTCAAGCGCATGCGCGACGCGCTTCACCCGCTCGGCCTTGCCGACGCCGCGCACGCCGAGCGGGAAGGCGAGGTTCTCCGCCACGCTCATATGCGGAAACAGTGCGTAGTTCTGGAAGACCATGCCGATTCCGCGCTTGTGCGGCGGCACGCGGGTGATGTCGCGGCCTCCGACGGAGATCGTGCCGCGCGTCGGCACCTCGAAGCCGGCGAGCATCATCAGGGTCGTCGTCTTGCCCGAGCCGGATGGCCCGAGCAGCGTCAGGAATTCGCCCGCGGCGATGTCGAGATCGAGGTCGCGCACGACCAGCGTCTCGCCGTCATAGGTCTTTTCGACTCCCTCGAAGCGGACGGCGCCAGCATCGGCGTGGCGACCGGCGCCGCGCGGTTCTTCGGCAAGGGGAGGCATTGCGTTCAAGCGGGACCCGGCGAACACTCGTCGATGGAGCCGCATTCAAATTAAGCCCGCGCCCGATGTCCAGCCGTTATTTTGAGGTGGCCCGGCCATCCCGAACCTGCCGATGGCGCGTAGGGAGGCCGCGAGGCGTGGAAAAGATCACGCCCGGCAACCTCCCGAAAGCGCCGATTTCTCGGCTTTCCGCATTTCTTTTTCG
>JBQCFH010000284.1:0-3682 GCA_051959385.1 Rhizobiaceae bacterium
GCCTGCGGTCACTACCAAATTCACCCCCGGCGACGAGCTGGACCATGCCGAAATGGAGCGCTGTTTTGCGCTCCTGATGGACGCCGGCTGCGACGGGCTGATCGCCTGCGGCTCGCTCGGTGAGTGGCCGATGCTCTCCCATGACGAGAAGCTGGCGGTCTTCGGGACGATGAAGAACGCGACGGGCGGCAAGCCCGCCTTGCTCACCATCAATGAGGCCGCGACCCGCGATGCGGTCGCATTGGCCAAGCGCGCGGCCAAGGCCGGCGCCGACGGGCTGATGATCGTGCCGAGCCCGATCTACCACACCAATCCGCGCGAGACCGCCGATACGCTGAAGGCGGTCGCAGCCGCGGGCGACCTGCCGGTGATGGTCTATTCCAACCGCATCGCCTACCGCGTCGACGGCACGCTCGACATCATGGAGGAACTGGCGGGAGACGAGCATTTCGTCGCCATCAAGGAATCCTCCGACGACATCCGCCGCTCGATCGACATTATCAACCGGTTCGGCGATCGCTTCGACCTGTTCACCGGGGTCGACAATCTGGCCTTCGAGGCTTTGTCGGTCGGCGCGGTCGGCTGGGTCGCGGGGCTGGTGACCGCCTTCCCGGCGGAAACTGTGGCGGTCTACCGGCTGGTCAAGGCCGGCCGCACGGCCGAGGCGCTTTCGCTCTACCGCTGGTTCCGGCCGCTGCTCGACCTCGACGTCTCGACCTATCTGGTCCAGAACATCAAGCTTGCCGAAGTCCTTGCCATCGGTTCCAACGACCGGGTGCGCATGCCGCGCCAGCCGCTCGCCGGGGCGGAGCGGGCGCGGGTGGAAAAGATCGTCAAGGACGCGCTGGCGACGCGGCCGAAGCTGCCGACCGTGTGAAAGCGCTCTTCTCCCGCTCGCGGGGAGAAGATGGCGGCAGCCAGATGAGGGGCGGATCGGCATGGCCAGGGAAAGACGATCGGCGGCAGAAAATGCCGGCCCCTCATCCGCCCTCCGGGCACCTTCTCTGCGCAGGCGGGGAGAAGGAAACGAAATCCTCATCATCGGCGCCGGCATCGTCGGTATCTGCGCCGCCACCTATCTCGCTGAGACAGGCCGCTCGGTGACCGTGGTCGATCGCACCGGCATCTGCGAGGAGACGAGCTCCGGCAACGCCGCCGCCTTCGCCTTCTCCGACGTGCTGCCGCTCGCGCAGAAAGGCATGATGCGCAATCTGCCGAAATGGCTGCTCGACCCGCTCGGGCCGCTCGCCATCCCGCCTTCCTACCTGCCGTATCTCCTGCCCTGGCTCTATCGCTTCTGGCGCGCCGGACGCAGCGGCTACGAGAGCGCGCTCGCCGCCCAGGCTTCGCTGATGAAGCTCGCTGAAGCCGAGTGGATGGCGCTGATGGACCGCACAGGCACGCGCCCCATGCTGCGCGAAGACGGGTCGCTGGAACTCTATGAATCCGAAGCCGAGTTCCGGGCCTCGCTGCCCGGGTGGGCGGCACGCGATCGCCATGGCATCAGCTTCCGGCACGTTGCCGGCGGCGAACTCGTCGAGCTGCAGCCGGGCCTGTCGCCGCGCTTCGTCAAGGGCACCTTCGTTCCTGGCTGGAAAACGGTCGCCGATCCGAAACTGCTCGGCAAGGCGATCTGGAGATATGCCGAGAGCAGGGGCGCGCGCTTCCTGCAGGGCCGGGTCGTCGAGACAAGCGGAGAGGCCGATAGCGTTTCGATCCGCTTCGAAGACGGGAATACCGTCAAGGCCAAAACCCTGATCGTCGCAGCCGGCGCATGGTCGCACCTTTGGACGCGGCGTTTCGGCGATCGCATTCCGCTCGAGACCGAACGCGGCTACAACACGACCCTTCCCCGAGACGCTTTCGACGTGAAGCGGCAACTCATCTTCTCCGGTCACGGCTTTGTCGTGACGCCGCTCGAGACGGGGCTGAGGGTCGGCGGCGCGGTCGAGCTTGCCGGGCTCGAGCGGCCGCCCAATTTCGCCCGTTCCAGGGCGATGCTGGAAAAGGCGCGCCTCTTCCTCCCCGGCCTCAAGACCGAAGGCGGCCGGGAATGGATGGGCTTCCGTCCGTCGCTTCCCGATTCGCTGCCGGTCATCGGGCAGGCCCGCCGCGTACCCGGCGTCTTCTACGCCTTCGGCCATGGCCATCTCGGCCTGACCCAGGCCGCGGCGACAGGGCGCTTGATCCGCGAGCTCGTTTCGGGCGAGGCTCCGCCGATCAATCTCACGCCATTCCGCCCAACGCGTTTCTAGAGGTCCATCGTGGCGCGCCATTCCTTCTTCTGCATAGATGGTCACACTTGCGGCAATCCGGTCCGGCTCGTGGCCGGCGGCGGTCCGCGGCTGGAAGGCGCGACGATGCTGGAGCGGCGCGCGCATTTTCTCGCCGAATATGACTGGATCCGCACCGGGCTGATGTTCGAGCCGCGCGGCCACGACATCATGTCCGGCTCGATCCTCTATCCGCCGACGCGCGAGGATTGCGACATCGCCATCCTGTTCATCGAAACCTCCGGCTGCCTGCCGATGTGCGGGCACGGCACCATCGGCACGGTGACGATGGCCATCGAAAACGGACTGGTGAAGCCCAAGACGCCGGGCGTGCTGAGACTCGACACGCCGGCCGGCCTCGTCGTCGCCGAATACCGGCAGGAAGGCCACTACGTAGAGGAGGTGCGCATCACCAACGTGCCGGCTTTCCTCTATGCCGAGAAACTTTCCGTGGAATGCCCGGTGCTGGGGCCGCTTCAAGTGGACGTCGCCTATGGCGGCAATTTCTATGCCATCGTCGAGCCGCAGGAAAACTTTTCCGACATGGCCGACCATTCGGCCGGCGACCTGATCGCCTGGAGCCCGGTGCTGCGCCAGAGGCTGAACGAGAGCTACAGCTTCGCCCATCCTGAGCACCCGGAGATCAACCGGCTCTCGCATATACTGTGGACGGGAAAGCCGACGAACGGCGAGGCCGACGCCAGGAATGCCGTCTTCTACGGCGACAAGGCCATCGACCGCTCGCCCTGTGGCACGGGCACCTCGGCGCGCATGGCGCAGCTTTATGCCAAAGGCCGGCTGAAGGCTGGCGACAGCTTCGTCCACGAATCGATCATCGGTTCGCTGTTCAGGGGTCGGGTCGAGGCCGAGACCACGGTCGCGAACAGGCCGGCGATCATCCCCTCGATCGGCGGCTGGGCGCGCATGACGGGGCTGAACACCATTTTCATCGATGACCGGGATCCGTTCGCCCACGGATTCGTCGTCACGTGAAAACGTCCGGAGACCAGGTTGAGCCGCGCTTCGGTTGGACAAGAAATCGCGAAAAATTGTCTCTGCGGCCGAACTAATTGCTGCGTCGGCCCAAAAATCCGCTTTCGACGCAAGGACATTGTGCTATGCCAGTGATAGCTTCCCGCTGGGCCAGGGAACGACGGGGAACACGACAACAACAGCGCGGTCCGGCGTGATACACCGGAAAAAGCAGCATGATCGCCGTCATGCCGGTTGCAATCCGGGATCGGCAAGCTACGACTAGGGGCAATCAAAAGGGGGCGCGCCGCACTGGCGACGTTCCAGGGGAGCCGACAACAGATGCATTATTTCGTCCAGCAGCTTATCAACGGGCTGACTCTGGGATCGATCTACGGGCTGATCGCCATCGGTTACACGATGGTCTACGGCATCAT
>JBQCFH010000285.1:0-4826 GCA_051959385.1 Rhizobiaceae bacterium
AGCTGGAACTGATCCGCGCCGAACAGGCCAAGGGCAAGTTGGTCGCCATGTGCGGCGACGGCACCAACGACGCGCCGGCGCTGGCGCAGGCCGATGTCGGCGTGGCGATGAACACCGGCACGGTGGCCGCGCGCGAGGCCGGCAACATGGTCGATCTTGATTCCGACCCGACCAAGCTGATCGAGGTGGTGGAGATCGGCAAGCAACTTTTGATGACGCGCGGCTCGCTGACCACCTTTTCCATCGCCAACGACGTGGCGAAGTATTTCGCGGTGCTCCCGGCGATGTTCGTCGCCTTCTACCCGCAACTCCAGGCACTCAACATCATGCGGCTTTCCTCGCCCGAAAGCGCCATCCTGTCCGCCATCATCTTCAATGCCCTGGTCATCGTCGCGCTGATCCCGCTTGCCCTCAAAGGCGTGAAATACAGGGCGATCGGCGCCGGCGCCCTGCTCAAGCGCAATCTCCTGATCTACGGCCTCGGCGGCGTCGTTGTGCCGTTCGTCGGCATCAAGGCGATCGACCTCGCCATCACCGCCATCGGCCTCGCCTGAGGAGTACCGGCATGCTCGCGCAACTCCGCCCCGCACTGGTCATGATCGTGGCGCTCCCTATCATCACCGGCCTTATCTATCCCCTGGCCGTGACCGGGATCGCTCAGGTTGTCTTTCCGGCGCAGGCGAACGGCAGCCTCGTCCGGCAGAACGGCCATGTCGTCGGCTCGGCGCTGATCGGGCAGGCTTTCAAGGCAGATCGCTATTTCCATCCCCGCCCCTCCGCCGCCGGCAAGGGCTATGACGCCACTGCTTCTGGAGGCTCCAATCTCGGACCGACCAGCGCCAAGCTGATCGCCCGCGTCAGGGACGACGCCAAGGCACTTGCGGCGCAAAATCCCTCGGCGCCGGTCCCGATCGATCTGGTGACCGCCTCGGGAAGCGGGCTCGATCCGGACATTTCGCCCGAGGCTGCGCTCTTCGAGGTCCCGCGCGTCGCCAAGGCACGCGGCCTTTCCGAAGACGCCGTCAAGGCGCTCGTTCTGTCGCATGTGGAGGACCGGACATTCGGCATTCTGGGCGAACCTTCTGTCAACGTGCTCGAACTCAACATGGCGCTCGACCGGGCCATGGCCAAATAGACGGCGCGCCAATCATGTCGGCGCGATGGCTCTTGCGCTCGGCCGAGGCGGCGGCGATGCTCACGCGGCATTGCCGCCGCCGGCGCGAAGGACGGTAAAGGTTGGACGGACGATCGATGCCCAATCCGAACGGCCAGGAACAGCGCCCGGACCCGGAAGCTCTCCTGCAGCAAGCCGCGGGCGAGGCGCGCGGCCATCTGAAGGTCTTCCTCGGCGCGGCGCCCGGCGTCGGTAAGACCTATGAAATGCTGCTCAGCGGCATGGCGCGCCGGCGCGAGGGCGTCGATGTTGTGGTCGGCCTCGTCGAGACGCATGGCCGGGCGGAGACGGAGGCGCTGCTCGACGGATTCGAGATCGTCCCCAGGCGTTCCGTCGAATACAAGGGCCGCCGGCTGGCGGAAATGGATGTCGACGCCGTCCTCAAGCGCAAGCCGAGCCTTGTGCTGGTCGACGAGCTGGCGCACAGCAACGCGCCCGGCAGCCGGCACCCGAAGCGCTACATGGATGTCGAGGACCTGCTGGCCGCCGGCATCGACGTCTACACCACAGTCAATATCCAGCATGTCGAAAGCCTGAACGACGTCGTCCAGCAGATCACCCGCATCCGGGTGCGCGAGACGGTTCCGGACGCCTTTCTCGACCGTGCCGACGAGATCGAGGTCATCGATCTGACGTCCGCCGACCTGATCCGGCGGCTCAAGGAGGGCAAGGTCTATGTGCCCAAGACAGCCGAGCGCGCGCTGTCGCATTATTTCTCGCCGGGCAATCTGACCGCGCTGCGGGAACTCGCGCTGCGCCGCACCGCGCAGCGCGTCGACCAGCAATTGCTGAACCATATGCAGGCGCACGCCATTCCGGGCCCGTGGGCAGCTGGGGAGCGGGTGCTTGTCGTCGTCAACGAGCATCCGAAGGCTGCCGCCCTCGTGCGCTATGCGCGGCGCATGGCCGAGCGGCTCAGCGCGCATTGGGTGGTGCTCTATGTCGAGACGCCGCGCTCGCTGCGGCTCTCGGAAGCCGCGCGCGACCGCATCGCGGAAGCGCTTCGCCTGGCCGAGCGGCTTGGCGGCGAGGCGGTGACGTTACCCGGCCGCGAACTTGCCCGAGAAATCCTCGGCTACGCCGCCAAGAACAATTTCAGCCATATCATCATCGGCAGGAGCAACCGCTCGCGGCTGCACGAGATGGTTTTCGGCTCGGTCACCTACGAGCTTGTGAGGCTCGCCGGGAATATCGCCGTCCACGTCGTCGCCGGCGACGAGAGCGAGGTGCCGGCGGAAAAGAGGGTCAAGGCGCGGACCGCGACGGCCCCTTTCGACATCCGGCCCTACCTGGTCAGCGCAGTTCTCGTCGGCATCGCGCTAGGCGTCGGCGAAGTGCTGGTGCGCTTCCTCAGCGTCCAGAATGTCGCGCTCGTTTTCCTCACCGCCGTGCTGGTCAGCGCCGTCGCGTTCGGCCTTCGCGCGGCGCTCTTCTCCTGCCTGTTCAGCGTCTTCGCCTTCAATTTCTTCTTCCTGCCGCCGCACTACAGCATCACCATCGCCGATCCCGAAAACGTCGTCGCGCTGTTCTTCTTCCTCGTGGTGGCGCTGATCGCCTCCAACCTGACGGCGAGCGTGCGCACGCAGGCCATGATGGCGCGCGAGCGCGCGCGCACGACGGAAGAACTCTATCGCTTCAGCCGCAAGCTGGCCGGCATCGCCTCGATGGAAGATCTGTTATGGGCCATTTCCTCGCAGGTGGCCTCGATGCTCAAGGTGCGCGTCGTCCTGTTCCTGCCCGCCCACGGCTCGCTCGAGCTGAAAGCGGCATGGCCTCCCGAGGACGTCGCGGAGGAGGCCGATCTCGCCGCGGCCAAATGGTCGTGGGAAAGCAACAGGCCGGCTGGCCGCGGCGCCGACACCTTGCCCGGCGCGCGACGGCTCTTCCTGCCGATGCGGACCGGGCGCGGCCCGGTCGCGGTGATCGGCATCGACAACGACAAGACGGGCCCGATCCTGACGCCGGACGAAGGGCGGCTGCTCGACGCCTTGTCCGACCAGGCGGGGCTCGCCATCGAGCGCGTCAATCTGGCCGCGGATATCGAGACCGCCCGCCGCGCCGCAGAACGCGACAAGTTGCAGGCGGCGCTGCTGACCTCGATCTCGCACGATCTTCGGACGCCCTTGGCGTCGATCCTCGGCGCGGCGAGCAGCATGGCCGGCCTGCCGGACCTGACGCCGGAGGATCGCAGCGATCTCCTCTCGACCATCCAGGAGGAGGCGGAGCGGCTGAACCGCTTCATCGCCAATCTGCTCGACATGACTCGCCTGGAGGCGGGCGCGATCGAGCCGAACACGAGTATGGTCGACCTCGGCGAAGTGGTGGGAAGCGCGCTCGGCCGGGCGGAAAAGGTCCTGGCCGGTCATCGCGTGCGGAGGCTGCTTGCCTCCGATCTCCCCATGCTCAGGCTCGACCCGGTTCTGTTCGAGCAGGTGCTGTTCAACCTCCTGGACAACGCCGCGAAATACGCGCCGGCCGGGACGGCGATCGAGCTGCGCGCCTGGCGCGAGGGCGCTTCGGTGCATCTTGAGGTGCTCGACGAGGGCCGCGGCATCCCCGAAGCGGACCTCGAGCGGGTCTTCGACAAGTTCTACCGCGTGCGCAAGGGGGACAGCCAGCGGGCCGGCACGGGCCTTGGCCTTGCGGTCTGCCGCGGCTTCGTGGAGGCTATGGGCGGCTCGATCGAAGCGGGGAACCGGAGCGACGGCGGCGCGGTCTTCACCATCACGTTGCCGCTTCCCCAAACCGGCCGTGAGGAGGCGATCGCGTGAGCGCAGGACCAACGATCCTGGTCGTCGACGACGAACCGGCGATCCGCCGGCTTCTGCGCACCAGCCTCGCCTCGCAGGGTTTCCAGGTGGTCGAGGCGGCGAGCGGCAGGGATATGCTTGCCGAGATCGAGCGCTCGCGTCCCGACCTCGTCGTCCTCGACCTCGGCCTGCCCGACATTTCCGGCCTGGAACTGATCGGGAAGATCAGGGCGGGCGGCTCGGCCGTGCCGATCCTGGTCCTGTCGAGCCGGACCGACGAGAAGGGCAAGGTCGAGGCGCTCGACCTCGGCGCCGACGACTATGTCACTAAGCCGTTCGGGGCGGCCGAGCTCTTCGCCCGTATCCGCGCGGCGCTCCGGCATCGCCTGCAGCAGCAGGGCGGCCAGGCCCTCTTCAGCAGCGGCGATCTCCAGGTCGACCTCGTCCGCCGCCTGGTGCGCGTCAGGGACGAGGAGGTGAAGCTGACGCCGAAGGAGTACGAGATTCTGAGCCTTCTGGTGACGCATGCGGGCAAGGTGCTGACCCATCGCATGTTGATGAAGGAGGTATGGGGCGGCGAGACCGACGTGCAGTATCTCAGGATCTACATCCGCCAGCTCAGGCAGAAGATCGAGGCCGACCCCGAGCAGCCGCGGCACATCCTGACCGAGACCGGCGTCGGCTACCGGCTGAGGGCGGATTGAGCGGCCGGCGCGGCGGGGAGCCACGCAGAGAAGACGGCCGTTCTCTTCGGGACAACGAATTCATCGGCTGGTGCCGGCTCTCCGATATCGAACCGATGCTCGGTGCGCCAACGGCAGCCGTTGCGAGGCCGGATGATGGTGCGTCTGGAAGCCAAGCGGGGATGTGAGGACAGGCCGTTCACACCGTGAAGATGGCGG
>JBQCFH010000286.1:0-3248 GCA_051959385.1 Rhizobiaceae bacterium
GTGTCCGGCGGCTGCGTCGAGGGCGCGGTCGTGACGGAAGCGCTCGACGTGCTGGAAAGCGGCAAGCCGCGCATGCTGGAGTTCGGCGTCGCCGACGAGACGGCGTGGCGGGTCGGCCTTTCCTGCGGCGGCAAGATCAAGGTCTATGTCGAGCGGCTGGGCTGACGGGAGATTTTCGTTGATTAGAATCACCCCCCTCTGTCCTGCCGGACATCTCCCCCGCAAGGGGGGAGATCAGCTGTCATCAACGCTTGCGTCAATCTTGGCCCTTGCCGGTGGGGTGCCGGCGGAAAAGGCCGGCGTGATCTCCCCCCTTGCGGGGGAGATGTCCGCCCTTCGACAAAAGCTCAGGAGGACAGAGGGGGGCATCGTGGGGCGCCGCACAGGCAGATTTGGAGCGCTCTGATGGACCCCAATCTTCTCAGGCAACTCAACGCCGAGCGGCGCGCGCGCCGGGCGGCGATCCTCGTCACCGATCTCGGCGACGGCCGCGACCGGCTGGTGCGCGAGGGCGACGCGGTCTCCGGTGAACTGGGCACGGCTCTAAAGAAGGCCTTCCAGTCGGGCAAATCGGGAACGGCCGAGGCGGAAGGCCGCAGCTTCTTCCTCAACGCGCATCTGCCGCCGCCGAAGCTTGTGGCGATCGGCGCGGTGCACATCAGCCAGGCGCTGGCGCCGATGGCGAAAATCGCCGGCTTCGACATGGAGATCATCGACCCGCGCACGGCGTTTGCGACGGAGGAGCGCTTTCCCGACGTGCCGCTTTTCGCCGAGTGGCCCGAAGAGGTACTGAAGCGGCGGCCGTTCGACGCCTACACCGGCGTGGCGGCGCTGACGCACGATCCGAAGATCGACGACCTGGCGCTGAAAGCGGCGCTCAGGACGGGCTGCTTCTATGTTGGCGCGCTCGGCAGCCGCAAGACGCACGCGAAGCGGGTCGAACGCCTGACCGCGATGGGGGTGACGGCGGAGGAGATCGGCCGCATCCATTCGCCGATCGGCATCGACATCGGCGCGGCGAGCCCTGCGGAGATCGCGGTCGCTGTGCTCGCCGAGATCATCGCGGCGTTCCGCTCGCGCGGCATGGCAGTGGCGGAAACGGAGAAGGCGGCGTGAGGTTCGGTCCAATCCCGGTCGAGGAGGCCGAAGGCGCCATTCTCGCCCATTCCACGGTTGCCGGGGAGAAGAGGCTGCGCAAGGCGCACCGCCTGACGGCGGAGGATATCCGCGATCTGGCCGCCGCCGGCGTGCGCGAGGTGGTCGCGGCATCGCTCGCCGCGGACGATATTGACGAGAACGAGGCCGCCGCCCGCATTGCCTCGGCGCTGAAGCATTCCGGCATCGAAGTGAAGCGGGCCGCGACCGGCCGCGTCAACCTGCATGCGGTGAGCGCCGGCCTGTTCACCGTAGACAAGGACCTGATCGACTCCATCAACCATGTCGATCCGGCCGTTACCATCGCCACGGTCGCGGCTTTCGCGTCCGTGGCCGCCGGCCAGATGGTGGCGACGGTCAAGATCATACCCTATGCCGTGCCCGAAGCGGTCGTGGACTGGATCGTCTCGCTTGCCGGCGGGCACGAGATCTTCGCCGTGCATCCCTACAAGCCGGCGACCGTCGGCGTGATCCAGACGGTGCTGCCGAGCGTCAAGCCGAGCGTGCTCGACAAGACGCTGCGCGTCACCGAAGCCCGCCTTGCGCGGTCCGGCAGCCGCGTCTCGGAGGAGCGGCGAACCCCGCATGAAGCGGGTCCGGTAGCCCAGGCGATCGCGGAGCTTTCGCGCGACAACGACATGGTGCTGGTGTTCGGCGCTTCGGCGATATGCGACCCGGAGGATGTCATTCCCGCCGCGATCCGCGAATCAGGGGGGACGGTACATCGCACCGGCATGCCGGTCGATCCGGGCAATCTGTTCGTGCTCGGCGAGCGCGGCGGCCGGCCGGTGCTCGGCGCGCCGGGCTGCGCGCGCAGCCCGAAGGAGAACGGCTTCGACTGGGTTCTGGACCGGCTGATGGCCGGCGTGCCGGTCGACGCGGACGATATCGCCGGCATGGGTGTCGGCGGGCTCCTCATGGAAATCCCGACGCGGCCGCAGCCGCGCGAGCCGGCCAGGCCGGCAAGGCGCGCCAGGGTCCATGCCGTGCTGCTCGCCGCCGGGCGTTCCAGCCGCATGGGCGGCCCGAACAAGCTCCTCGCCGGCTTCGGCGGCAAGCCGCTCGTCACGCTGGTGGCGGAACGTCTGCTTGCGAGCCGCGCCGACGGGGTCGTCGTCGTCACCGGCCATCAGGCGGAGCGCGTGCAGGAGGCGTTGCGCGGGCAGAATGTCCGTTTCGCCGACAACCCGGATTTCGCCTCCGGGCTTGCCGGGTCGCTCAAGACAGGCATCCGGGCCCTGCCGGCCTATGCCGAGGGCGCGATGATCGTCCTTGCCGACATGCCGGGACTTTCGCCCGCCGATTTCGACGCGCTGATCACGGCTTTCGCGCGATCTTCGGGCCAGGCGATCGTGCGCGCCACACACGCCGGCAAGCGCGGCAACCCCGTGATCCTGCCGCGCTCCGTGTTCCCCGCCATCGAGGCGCTGGAAGGCGATGTCGGGGCGCGCCATCTGGTCGAGACCGGGGGCATGGAAGTCATCGACGTCGAGTTGGGCGAGGGCGCCAGCATCGATGTCGACACGCCCGATGCGCTGGCGCTGGCGGGCGGGGTCGCCGCGGGGTGAGGGGGATTTCGGTATCATCGAGGAGAGCGGGACGTGCCTTATACCCCCTCTCCGTCGTGTTTCGCACGACACCTCTCCCCCTGAAGGGGCGAGGCTATCGCATATGAGATCTACCCCCACCCCTAACCCCTCCCCACAAGGGGGAGGGGAACTTGATCCGGCGCTGCCCAGCGCGAACTTCGACGATTTCAGCTCGGAAATCGGCGCCGGCGTCTCCCTCCCCCTTGTGGGGAGGGGACAGGGGTGGGGGTGCGAATTCACCGCTCTCCTGGCCATGTTTCTTCTTGCCATCTTCCCCGCCAGCTACGCTGCCCCATTCCAACTCGCGCCCTACAAGGACGATCTCTTCGCCTATCCGGCCGAACTCTCCAGTCGCGACAATGGCGACTATCGCGTCTTCGACTACCGGGAATACCGCGACATCAACCAGCGCGATGCGATCCCCGAGCGGCGGGTCAGCGACCAGTATGTCTCGCTCGGCGTGCGGAGGGTCCAGCAGGACGAGGCGCTCGAGACGCCGCTCGG
>JBQCFH010000287.1:0-11669 GCA_051959385.1 Rhizobiaceae bacterium
CACGAAGCCTACGCGCGTATCCGCGACGAAGACAGGCGCTATGCAAGCGATGTCGTTCAGATGACTCGCGCCGCGATGCGGGTCGTTGACCAGGATGGCATCGCCGGCCTGCAGCCGCTCGATGCCGAATTCGCGAATTGCCGTCGGCGCGATGGTCGCCATGGAGACTAGATGTGCCGGCTGGGCAAAAGATTGGGCGACGCAGCGCAACTGGTTGTCGAAGAAGGCACAGGAGAAATCGGCGCGCGTCTTGATGTTGGTCGAATAGGCAGCCCGCCTGATCGTCAGCGCCATCTCTTCGGTGACGTTAATCAAGGCGTTTCGAAGTACCTCGAACGTCACTGGATCCATATCGGGAAGATTGAAGGAAGCCGCCGGTTCTCGGGTTTGGGTAGCGGAACTCATGGTGGCCCTCATTGCACGGCCTGCAAAGTGATGACCAAGCTGCCGCTTTCGTGCACCCTAGCGAACGTCCCTGGGGGCAGGACGGTCGTGGTGTCCATCTGCTCGATGATCGCGGGTCCGACGATTTCATTGCCGGCCTGAAGCCGTTCCCGATCGTAGGCCGGGCATTCTAATGGTCCGCCGAAGAACACGCGTCTCGTCTGCTTGCGCGCGTTGACCGGATCGGTGCTCCCGGTATTAAGCCGGTTCAGGCGAGGCCGCTCGACCCGACCGATCGCGGTCGTGCGCAGATTGAAGAGCATGGTCGGCTCGGTGTCGCTGGCAAAACCGTAGCGGCTGCGATGCAACTCGCGAAAGCGGCTGCTCAGCGTCTCGAGCGACGCATCCCCCGCGGGGTCTACCGCAACGCGCAACGGGTAATTCTGCCCGGCGTAGCACACCTCTGCCTCGTGCAAGAAAGCGATGCGTGTGCTCTCCACGTTTTCCGTGCCGAGGAGCTGCCGGCCCTTGCGCTCCATTTCATTGAGAAGGTCGACAAAGGCCTCGCGATTCATGTCGAGGGTCGCACGGAAAAGCGGGTGCACAATTTCATGCTTGACGTCAGTCGCAAGCAGGCCGAGCGCCGAGTTGAGACCAGGTGTGGGGGGGATAACTACGGTCGAAACGCCAAGCTGGCGGGCGATTGCCATCACATGCAGTGGCCCGGCGCCCCCGGAAGGGACGAGCGCGTATTCGCGCGGATCGATGCCTTTTCTGACAGAGACAAGTTGCAGCGCGGCGACCATCTTGGCGTTCGCGATGTCGATGATCATCTGCGCGGCCTCTTCCACGCTTATTCGCAGCGGCTTGGCCACTTCCCGTCCGATCGCGTCCCGAGCTATCTCGACGTCAAGCTTAAAGGCGCCGCCGAGGAAATAATCCGGGTTGAGCAATCCGAGGATCAGATTGGCGTCTGTGATGGTCGGATGCTTGCCGCCTTTGCCGTAACAGGCAGGCCCCGGATCGGCGCCCGCGCTCTCCGGCCCAACGGCCAGAGCGCCGCCCGGGTCGATATAGGCGATGCTGCCGCCGCCGGCGCCGATTTCGACGAGGTTGATGACGGGCATCTTAATCGGATAGCCCTGCCCTCGACCGGCAGTGGACGTCGCCACGGCGGCAGCGCCGACCTCGAACTCGTCCGCCAAGGCGGGCATGCCATCGTCAATAAGGGAAGCCTTGGCCGTCGTTCCGCCAATATCCAGCGCCAGAACGCGCCGCGAAAGCCGGTCATCCCGCAGGTCTTCCGCCACGAAAGACGCGCCGATGACGCCAGCGGCGGGCCCCGATTCCACCAGATGCACAGGAAATCGCTTGGCGGTCTGGGAGGTTGCGATACCGCCGCTCGAGGTCATCAGGTGCAGCGGCGTGGAAACGCCGCGCTCGCTCAGACGGTTTTCGAGGCGGGAGATATAGGGCGCCACCTTCGGCAGCAGCACGGCGTTGACAGCCGCGGTGCTGGTGCGCGGATATTCGCGGTATTCAGGACAGACCTCCGCCGAAGTGACGACGGGCAGGTCCGGCGCGATGTGAGAGATCACCTCGGCGGCGGCGCGCTCGTGGGCGGGATTTCGGTACGAATGGAGGAACGCGACCACTATAGCCGTCGCGCCGTTCGCGATAAGCCGGCGGGCGGCGCTCTCGACTGCGGCGGGGTCCAGCGGGACAATCATTTCGCCCGTTGGCGACATCCGCTCCGGAACGCCGACACACATGTGGCGCGGCACCAGCGGCTTCGGTTTGTCGTAGAAGATATCGTAGAGGACCGGCCGGGTCTGGTAGGCGATCTCGAGAACATCGCTGAAACCCTCGCTGGTAATCAAGCCCGCCTTAGCACCCTGCCCCTGGATGATCGTATTCGTGGCAATCGTGGTGCCGTGCACAAGGAAGGTGATGTGCTTCGGGTCGATTCCGAATTTCCTCAAGGCGTCATTCAGCCCATGCAGGAAGCCCTCGGACGGGTCCGACGGCACCGTCGGCACCTTGACGACACCCACCGAGCCCGTCTGCTCGTTGACGAGAACCACATCCGTGAAGGTGCCGCCGATGTCGATGCCAACCCGGTAGCCGACGCCATTGCCCTTGCTTGCCGTCACCAGCGACCCTCCCCGGACACTCGGCACCCGATGCATCGGGCTATTCTTGCAAAAATGTGCGGTGTGTGTTGCTTTAAAAAAAGCGAATAATTTGACTACCAAACAAGTCGTCTATTTCATCAAACGAGGGAAGGGATGATCACCCTCAGACAGATCGAAGCACTGCGCTGGATCGCCGAATTGGGCACCTTCGAGCGTGCGGCCGCAAAGTTGAACATGACGCAGTCGGCGATCTCAAAGCGAATCCAGGAACTCGAGGAAGCGGTTGGCCTCTGCCTTTTTGATCGCAGTCAGCGGGGCGCGCGGCTGACTGCCGAAGGCTCGCGTGTTGTCGCGCTCGGCCAGGAAATGCTGGCGACCCGGGAAAAGATACTTGATGTGAAAAGCGCCGGCCAGCTTCCCATCCGACATCTGCAGCTTGGCGTGACTGAGCTCACCGCCCTTACATGGCTGCCGCGCCTCATCACCACGCTTCGTGCGACCTATCCAGGCATCCACCTCGTGCCGGAGGTCGATCTCAGCCGCTCGCTTTTCGATCGTCTGCTGGAAGGCACAATCGACATCATCGTTATGCCGGAGACGTTCTTCGATCCGCTCGTTTCGTCAATTCGCCTTGCGGAAGTTCAGAATTCCTGGATGGCGAGTCCCGAATTGATAAGCCACCAGCGAACGCTTTCTCTCGACGAACTGGGCGTCTACACCATCTTGGCCCAAGGACCCGATTCCGGCTCGGGCTCGTACTTCTCCCGCTGGCTACGCACAGAAGGAATAGTATTCGAACGGGAGTTGTCGACCAACAGCCTCGTCGCGCTTGTCGGGTTGACGCTGGCGGGGCTGGGCGTGAGCTACCTTCCCACTGCCTGTTTTCGGCCTCTGGCCGACACAGGTCAGCTGAGAATCATTCCAACGAAGCCGTTGCTGCCGTCCGTTCCCTATGGCGCCATGTTCCGCAATGACCGCCCGACGGCTTTCAACGAAAACGTCGCGCAACTTATGCTGCAAGTCTGCGACTTCTCCACGCAATATCGGCGGTAAGGCATCGTCGCGCGAGTCCGCGTTGTGCAGGTCACCTACAGGAACCCAGCCGGTGGTGGCGCCGGCCCACCCGCACGCGCTTTCGCTTCGCCGAATTCAGCATTGGCGATTTCTGGAAGCCTGGAAAAAGCGTCAGGATGTAGGGGTTTGGGCCCCGGCATACGTGCCCGCGGCGATCATGCGCAGTATCTCAGCTTCCTTTTTCTTTTGCGCCAACACCGCGGCAAGCAGAGAATCCGCCTTGCCTGCGTCGAAGGCGACGACGCCGTCGCCATCACCGACCACTATGTCGCCCGGACTGACGACCATGCCGCCGATCGAGACAGGTACGTTGATCTCTCCGGGACCATTCTTGTAGGGGCCGCGGTGGATGCTCGCCCGGGCGAAGACGGGAAAGTCACTCTTGGCGAGCGCATCCGCGTCCCGGATGGCGCCGTCAATCACGACGCCCGCCGCGCCTCGACTGTGCGCGATCGCACACATGATCTCGCCGACGAGAGCGCGGGTCACGTCTCCGCCTCCATCGACCACTAGCACGTCGCCCGTGCGCACCAGCTCGAGCGCTTCATAGATCACCCTGTTGTCGCCGTTCCGCGTCCTCACGGTGAGCGCGGTGCCAGCCATGGAAGCGCCGCCATGGAACGGGCGTAGCCCGATCGCGCCCGGTTGTCGTTCGAGGTTATCGCTGATGTTCGCGGTCGCCAGTTGCCGGAAAGCCCCGATCAGGGTTTCCGGAACGATCGTAGGCAAAGGCTTGGTAAGCGGCTGGTTCAACATCATCTCCTTCGGCAGACCAATCACCGCCGCCTCACCGTAGCTTCCCGCAGGCTTCCGCTATGCGGCGACATCCTTCCACTATGTTCTCCACCGAAGTCGCGAAGGACAGGCGCAGGTAAGGTGACTTGCCGTAGGAGGTGCCGTCCATGACTGCGACGCCGGCAGCATCAAGCAGATAGCGCGCAACATCCAGATCGCCGGCGAGCGTTTCGCCCGATGGCGTTCTGCGCCCAACGAGCCCCGAGACATTGGGGAATAGGTAGAATGCGCCAGCCGGCGCGCTGTAACGAAATCCCTCAATCGATCCGAGCAGGGAGGCCATGAGGTCGCGGCGCTTGCGATAATCTGCCCTCATGTCGGCCACTATCCGCTGATCCCCTTCGAGCGCCGCCACTGAGGCCGCCTGTGCTATGGAATTCGCGCAGGTCGTGTTCTGGCCCAGCAGCTTGGCCATGGCCCTGACCAACGCGCCCGGGCCTGCAGCGTAGCCAACGCGCCATCCCGTCATCGCATAAGCCTTTGACACGCCATTGACGATGAGGCAGCGCCCTGCGAGATCCGGAGCGACCCGCGGCAATGTGATGTGGCGGCCGTTCCCATAGGTCAGATGTTCATAAATCTCGTCGGCCATCAACGCCACGTGAGGATGACGGCGCAGCACCGCCGCGATCTTCTCGATCGCACCACGGTCATAAACGGCGCCAGTAGGATTGTTCGGCGAATTGAGCACGAGCCATCGTGTCTTGAATGTGATACCATCCTCAAGCGCTTCCGGTTGCAGCAGAAAGCCGTCGCTCTCGTCGCAGTCCAGAATGACCGGCTTGCCACCATTGAGGGAAACGATGTCCGGGTAGGAGACCCAATAAGGTGCCGGGATGACAACTTCGTCGCCCGGATTGAGCGTAGCAGCGAATGCCTCGAAGATCAGTTGCTTGGCGCCGTTGCCGATGACGATATTATCCGAGCTGATGCTGATGCCGGTGTCGCGCGAGAACTTGGCGGCAACTGCTTTGCGGAGCGCCGGTACGCCCTGCGTCTCGGTGTAATGGGTTTCGCCACGCCGCATGGCGGCGATTGCGGCTTCGATGATTGGCGCCGGCGTGCCTATGTCCGGCTCGCCTAAGGTAAAGTCTATAATATGCTGGCCAACTGCCTCAAGCTGAATGACCCGCTGCTTGGCCGCGATGCTTGCCGACGGCTTTAAGATTTTAACACGTTCGGACAGCTCGATGGACATGACGCCTTGCCCAAATGCCTCCATGCAATGAAGTTCCAAGACGTTAGTATAGTAAAAGTCATATTCGAAATAGACGATAAAAACTCATGCAAATCATGAATATTTCGACTGATACTGGTTACCGAGATCGGCCCCACCTGCAACCGTATCGATTTGACCGCGTGGCTGCTGCTTACCGCACGCCGATCGACGTGCAGGTACGCCGCATCGAGGTGGGGGCGGTGATCGATGGCCGTCCTGCCATTGCTCGAACATCGGCTGCAACTCACAATCCCAGCCGGGCTGATGACGCATACGTTCGGCGGGCACCTCAAGCCATGAACGCCAAGTGGCGGTGCCCGGAGCGCACCGAACATTTGCCAGAGAAGGTTGAATTTCGGTTCCCTTCCCTCCGCCACATTCCTCTGTTATTGTTCTAACATGCTTATCTTGAGGATGATTTGGTCATCCCATTTTCTTCCCCAATGCGCGAAACCTTGCCGAGCGCGGCATTGACCTGATCGAAGGCGCCAAGACGTTCGATTTTGCGACAGCGGTTTCGGCAGTTGATGACCGGAAGGACTATGGCGAGGTCAGGGAAGTGGCGGCCGGCTTTATTGGTCCGCGCCTGCACATCCTGGTCTTTACGATGCGGCGCGGAACTTGCCATGTAATTTCGCTGCGCAAGGCAAATAAGCGGGAGATCAGACGTTATGTCGAAAAGATCTGACTGGTGCGAAGCACGGCGGAAGGCACGGCTGGCGCTTGCGCAAATGAGCGATGAGGAGGATGCGGCGATCACGGCCGATGCCAACGCCGATCCGACAATCCGCCCGCCGACGACCTCATCGCCCGCCGCGGGCGTGGCCGGCCGCGGCTCGATCATCCGAAGCATCGCATACAGTTGCGTGTGGACGAGGATGTGCTCGAGCGCTTCAAGGCTGGCGGCGCGGGGTGGCAGACGCGCATGAACAGTGCATTGCGCAAGGCGGCCGGGCTGAAATAGCGAATATCATCTATGTCGTTGTCGAAAGCCCCCCGATTGGGCGGCGGCATTCAATGCACCGGCGCGCCGGCGCGGTCCTGCCGCGGCCAGAAGACCTCCCAGCCGGCCTTGACGGCGGTGCCGTCCTGGATGTGCAGCACGCTGTCGAAGAACTCCGCCCCGGCATGCGAACGCGGCGGCTCGCTCTCGTGCATGACGCTGATGACGGTCGCCTCCGCGCAATTGTCCTTGATCGCCTGGTGGAAGGCGATGCGGGCCTCCGGGTCGAGCGCGCCGGTGGCCTCGTCCAGGAAGAGCAGGCCCGGCTTGTGCAGCAATATGCGCGCCAGCATCAGCTTCTGCTTCTGGCCGCCGGAGAGCACCTGGTCCCACGGCTTGCCGGCGCACATGCTGTCGCCCATGAACTCGATGAACTCGCCGACGCCCGCCTTGTGCAGCGCGGCGGCGACGCGGGCGTCGGAGAAGAGCTCGTCGTCGTCCGGCAGGCAGACGAGCCGCTTCAGCGAAAGCGCCTGCAGCTTGATGTCCTGCGAGGCATAGAAGGAATCGATGCCCTGCGGGTAGACGATGTCCCCTCGCCCGTAGGCCCATAGCCCGTTCAGCGCCTTCAAGAGGCTCGTCTTGCCGCAACCCGAATCGCCCTTGATGAAGGTCCATTCGCCCGGCTTGAAGCGCAGGCCGCTGGCGGTCAGGAACGGCGCCTCCTCGTCGCCCTTGTGCATCAGTTCGAGCTTGCGCACGGTGAGCCCGAAGCGCGCGTTTTGCCGGCCGTAACGGAAATCCGAGAGGCCGGTCGAGCGGTAGAACTCGGCCGGATGGCGGACCCGCTCGATCGCCTCCGCCAGATCCGTCACGCGCTTGGAATTGGCGCGCAGCGTGGCGATCGCCGGCATGACATGGATGAACCAGGAGCACTGGCCGATCAGCGAACTGACCAGCTCGGCCCCGGTGATATAGGAACGCAGGCTGATCTTCTCGTTGATGTAGGGTATCAGCCCCGGCGCATAAGCCACCATGCGGGCTGCGAAAAAGTCATAGACATGCTGAAAGGAGGTATAGACCGCGCTGACCTTGTTGAGCGCCGCCCAGTTCTGGTCGATATCGACGTAGAGCCGCTCGTGCATTGCCTTCTGCACCTTCTCCCCGCAGGAGGCGGCGACCTGGAAGCTGCGGCGGAAGAGCGTGGTCAGTTCGCCGCGGTAGCTGCCTTCGGCCTGCTGCATGGCGATGTTGATGAATTCGAGGATGCGGCCGAGCCTGACGGCGACATAGGTATTGAGCGGCACGTAGACGGCGACCGCGCCGAAGGCGAGCACGGCGCTGCCATAGGTGCCGAGGAATTCCAGCCCGTTCACTGGCGCCGAGGTCTCCAGCAGCCGCTGGCCGACGAAGAACAGCGACATCAGCACGCTCATCACGCCCATCGCGAGGCCGATGGCTCCGCCCGCCATGTCCTTGATCGATTCCTGGACGCGCTGGTCGATATTGTCCGGCGCCAGGTGACGGGAATTGCCGTCGCCCGCCCCGTGCTGGATGTGGAAATGGGTGTGGCTTTCGTTCAGCAGCGCCTCGTTGAAGCGGCCATTGAGCCAGCCGCGCCAGCGCCGATGCAGCGTCGAGGATATGTAGCCGCGTATCCCGATAAAGCCGGCGTCCTTGATCACGACGATCAACAGCAGCATGCCGCCGCTCGAAAGGATGGAGGAGAGCGGGGCGGCGTTGTTCCTGTCGTGATAGAAGGCGATGGCGTTGACGAGATCGCCGGAGGATTCGGCCATCCAGACGCTTGCCTTGCTGGCCAGGGCCGTCAGGACGGCGATCAGGAGGGTGAGAGCCCAGGCTTCCTTCCACCGTTCCGAAAGCCAGTAGGCCCGCATCAAGCCCCAGAACGTTCGCATCGAAGATACAGGAGTGGCGTGAGACTTCCCTCTGAAGGCAACCAGCCATCCACGTTTGGTCCGCATTCGACGTAGACCCGCTCCGAGCGTTCGAATCACCACATTCCGGTTCCCAAGCCCCAATGCACGCTAACATGAACTCAAATTACACGACTTAATTTTTAGTGAACCGGCCGTTTCAGAGGCGCTTGTTTCCGGCCGGTGTGACTTATCGGTCGCAGTATGGTCGGGTTGGCCGGCGCGGCCTACCGCCACCCGGATAAGCCGTTCGCATTACAGGCCGGTGACGGTTCATGCGGAGGGAGGGCTTTCCTCAGCCCTGAGACTTGCCCAGCCGGAATTCGTCGAGAATGCCGCGTTCGGCGGCGATTTCGGAGAAAAGGAAATCGCGAAAGGCGCGGATCTTGGGCTCGCCCAGGCGCTCCGGCAGGCAGCAGAAATAGAAACCGGCCTGCGCCGGAACCATCAGGTCGAAGGGCGCGACGAGACGGCCGGCGGCGATATCGCGCATCGAGAGCGTCAGCCGCCCCAGGACAATGCCGGCCCCGTCGAGCGCCGCCTCAAGCGCGTGGTCGGCATGGGAGAATCGCGGCCCGCGCGTGGAATCGACATTGGTCACCCGCGCGCGACGCAGCCAGTCCGCCCAGGTGACCGCGTTGGTCATGAAATTCGCCGAATCGTCATGGAGCAGCGTCACGCGATCGAGATCCGCGGGCTCCAGCCGGCCGCCTAGCCGCTCGAGAAGATGCGGGCTCATGAGGGGCAGGACGTGCTCGTCGGCAAGCGTCTCCACATGCAGGCCCGGATAGTTGCCGCCGCCGAAGCGGATGGACAGGTCGACCTCGTCGGAGCGGAAGTCGGTAAGCTTCAGGTTCGCGGAAATGCGGATGTCGATGTCGGGATAGCGCTCGAGGAATTTGTGCAGGCGCGGCGACAGCCATTTGGCGGCGAAAGCCGGCCCCGTCGACACGGTGAGCACATTGGCCGGCGTCGGTCCTTTCAGGCGCGACATGGCCTCGGCGAGCCGCTCGAAGGCGTCATGAACCCCCGGCGCGATCCGCTGCCCCGCCTCGGTCAGCTTTACCGCCCGGTTCAGCCGCAGGAAGAGCGGCACCTGCAGGAAATCCTCCAATTGCCTGATCTGATAGGAAAGCGCCGAGGGCGTCACGCTCAGTTCGTCGGCGGCCTTCTGGAAGCTCATGTGGCGCGCCGCGACCTCGAAGGCGCGAAGCGAATTGAGCGGCGGCAGGCGATGGGCCATCAGTTTAATTGTCTTCAATTGAACCAGCTAAATTACGCGCTCGGCCGCCTTGCCGCAAGCCGCTGATCGCCAAGCCTCGCGTGACGGGATCTATCGCCGCGACCGCCCTCCTCCAGCGAAAAATAACTTGTTCGGACCTGGATGGAATTGGAGGGGCCGCGGGTTTCCGTCCGACCTCGCATCGTTGCACTTCCGCCGGCGCCCCTCATCCGTCTCGGCTTCGCCTCGACGCCTTCTCCCATAAGGGGAGAAGGGAAGACGCCGGCTCCTCCGCCAAGCTTCCTCGTTGACGATTGGCAGGAGCGGAGATGCCTCGTTCGCCCTTCTCCCCTTGTGGGAGAAGGTGTCGCCCCGAACGTGCTTGCACGTTCGGAAAAGGCGACGGATGAGGGGTATTGGCGCACCGAGACGTGGATAAATCGGCACTTGCCACTCCTCCCGTCCGTTTCTTTCCGGCCTTTCCCCATTTTTTCTACGCCTGCTTTATCCACGCCCTTCTCTCTTGAGCGACAATCTCCGTCGGCAGCTTGCTGGCGGGAACGGGTATGCGCAACCGGCTATCCAGGCAAGTGTGGCGCCGGAGAGAACCCCGAGCGGTGGGCGGGCATCTCCGGCCCGGACCGGACCTGTGTGCTCGCGCCCCTTCAAAAGACCGGAAGGGGCCGGGAAAAGGCGAGGGTAAGACGCCGGCGGCGCATGGCAGCGCGTCGACTAACCTAGATTTTATGGACGTCGCCGCCATGCGCCGCTTCCCGCAATGGTCTCGACCCGGCTTCATGGAGCGCGGGAATGCATTGGCTTGCTCAGGACAGGAGACGAAAATGGCAAGACGGGGAAAACGCATTTTGGAGATGAGCCCAGAGGCCGATCAGGTGCTGCAACGCATTACAGCGCTGGCGCACCGGCTCGGCGCCGGCCTTGCCGGCGAGGCACTGTCCGCGGAAGGACGGGTGGACACGGAAGGGGCAGCGGCGCTCGTCGCGGCCATGTTCCTGTTCCTGCTCTCGATCAGTCCGGACGATCTTCATGCGCTGTTCTTCGCCGACGGCTCGATGGCGCAGTTCGCTTTCAGGCCATGGGCCCCCGAGCGTCCGATCCCTCCATTGTTCGCCGGTCTGTTTGCACAGCCGGTTCTCGATGGGTGACGCGCGGCTGCAACCGTCGTATGGCAGTCCCGACATGAGCGAAGAACCGCAACAGACGTGATGAAACCACCCGCCACCGCACCGGCCCTCACACGCATCACGGCGGCAAGCGACACAGGCGCCGTCGCCGGCATCCTGCTTGCCGGCGGGCTTGCGACGCGCATGGGCGGCGGCGACAAGCCGCTGAGGCTGCTCGGCGGGCGGCCGGTGATCGCCCATCTGCTCGACCGGCTGCGGCCGCAGACCGGCGCGCTCGCGATCAGCGCCAATGGCGACCCGGTTCGTTTCAGCGAATTCGGCCTGCCGGTGATCGCCGACACGATTCCGGGCCATGCCGGGCCGCTTGCCGGAATTTTGGCGGGGCTCGAATGGGCGGAGCATCGTGGCGGTCTCACCCATATTCTTTCGGTCCCGGCGGACACGCCCTTCGTTCCCGGCGATCTCGTCGCCCGTCTGCACGAAGCCGCGGCAAGCTCCGACCGCATTGCGCTTGCGGCTTCCGGTGACAGGACGCATCCGCCGATCGCGCTCTGGCCCGTTGGCCTGCGCGACGCGCTTGCCCGCTTCCTGCGCGACGGAAACGACCGCAAGGTCGCGGCCTTCGCCATGCGCTACGACCCGGCGGTTTGCCGGTTCGGCCCGGTCCGCATCGGCGGGCGCGACATCGATCCCTTCTTCAACATCAACACGCCCGCGGATATGGAAGAGGCCGAACGGCTATTGGCGGGAGAAATGGAATGAACGCGCGCGTATTCGGCGTCACCGGCTGGAAGAACTCAGGCAAGACGACGCTG
>JBQCFH010000288.1:0-6007 GCA_051959385.1 Rhizobiaceae bacterium
GCCATGGTTTCCAAGGTATCCGTCAAGCGCCGCGCTGCCCGCGTCCGCCGCCAGATCCGGGCGGGGAACACGGAGCGTCCGCGCCTCTCGATCTACCGGTCGGGGAAGAACATCTATGCCCAGGTAATCGACGACAAGGCCGGCCGCACGCTGGCCGCGGCCTCGACGCTCGACAAGGACCTGAAGAGCGGTCTGAAGACCGGCGCCGACGTGTCGGCCGCTTCGGCGGTCGGCAAGCTCATCGCCGAGCGCGCCTCCAAGGCCGGCGTGAAGGAAGTCGTGTTCGATCGCGGGCCGTACATCTTCCACGGCCGCGTCAAGGCACTTGCCGAGGCCGCCCGCGAAGGGGGCCTGAGCTTCTGAGGTGAATGGTGAATGGTGAATGGTGAAACGGCCGTTTGTCCGGGCCGTTTTTCCATTCACCATTCGCCGGATTGAAATTTTCGCCGCGGACCGGCATAAGCCCGGCCGCAAATTGCAGCCCGTGCTTCCGGAAAAGAACAAGGATCAGGATATGGCACAGGAACGTAGGGAAGGCGGCCGCGGCCGCGACCGGGAAGAGCGCGACAGCGAATTCGTCGACAAGCTCGTCCACATCAACCGCGTCGCCAAGGTGGTCAAGGGCGGCCGTCGCTTCGGCTTCGCCGCGCTCGTCGTCGTCGGCGACCAGAAGGGCCGCGTCGGCTTCGGCCACGGCAAGGCGCGCGAGGTGCCGGAGGCGATCCGCAAGGCGACCGAGAGCGCCAAGCGCGACATGATCTTCGTGCCGCTGCGTTCCGGCCGTACGCTGCATCATGACGTCGAGGGACGCCACGGAGCGGGCAGGGTGCTGCTGCGCGCCGCCAAGCCCGGCACCGGCATCATCGCCGGCGGCCCGATGCGCGCCGTCTTCGAGACGCTCGGCATGCACGACGTAGTCGCCAAGTCGATGGGCTCGTCCAATCCGTACAACATGGTGCGGGCGACCTTCGATGCGCTGAAGAGCCAGATGCATCCGAAGGAGGTCGCCGCACAGCGCGGCGTCAAGTATTCGACGCTGCAGGCGCGCCGTGGCGCCGCCGTGGCCGCCGAAGAATAAGCCGGCCAGATCAGGAAGAGACGACCATGGCTAAGAAAGCAAGCAAGACCATCACGGTCGAACAGATCGGCAGCCCGATCCGCCGTCCGAAGGACCAGCGCGCGACGCTGGTCGGTCTCGGCCTCAACAAGCTGCATCGCCGCCGCACCCTGGAGGACACGCCTTCGGTACGCGGCATGATCGCGAAGGTGGAACACCTCGTCCGCGTCGTGGACGAGGCCTGAGAAGCTGGAGAATTCCGATGAAACTCAACGAACTGCGCGACAATGACGGCGCCACCAAGGCCCGCAAGCGCGTCGGCCGCGGCATCGGCTCCGGCTCCGGCAAGACCGGCGGCCGTGGCGTAAAGGGCCAGAAGTCGCGCTCGGGCGTCTCCGTCAACGGTTTCGAGGGCGGCCAGATGGCGCTTTACCGCCGGCTGCCGAAGCGCGGCTTCAAGAACCTGTTCGGGACGGATTTCAACATCGTCTCCGTGGCGCGCATCCAGGCCGCGGTCGACGCCAAGAAGCTCGATCCGAAGGAGACGGTGACCGTCGAGAGCCTCGTGAAGGCTGGCGTGGTGCGCCGCGCCAAGGACGGCGTGCGCCTGCTCGGCGACGGCGAATTGAAGGCTAAGCTTGCCTTCGACGTGGCCGGCGCGTCCAAATCGGCTGTCGAGAAGATCGAGAAGGCCGGCGGCTCGGTGAAGCTGCCGCAGAAAGCCGCAGCCGAATAGCGCGAAGTTGGCCCCGTTGTGAACGGCGGTCGCTTGCATCACGGCTGGGTGGGGCCTATGTCTCGCACCGGCGAACCATGCGCCCCGGCCTTCCGGGGCGCTTGCGCGATCGAGCGAGAGCGCTTCCAGACAAGGACATCATGGTCTAATGGCATCGGCTGCTGAACAACTGGCATCCAACCTGAACTTCTCGGCCTTCGCCAAGGCGGAAGAGCTGAAGAAGCGTATCTGGTTCACGCTCGGCGCGCTGCTCGTCTACCGCCTCGGCACCTACATCCCGATACCGGGCATCAACCCGCAGGCCTTCGCGCAGGCCTTCCAGCAGCAGTCTGGCGGCGTGCTCGGCATGTTCAACATGTTCGCCGGCGGCGCCGTGCAGCGCATGGCGATCTTCGCGCTCGGCATCATGCCCTACATTTCGGCGTCGCTCATCATGCAGCTGATGACGTCGGTGATCCCGTCCCTCGAGCAACTCAAGAAGGAGGGCGAGCAGGGGCGCAAGGTCATCAACCAGTACACGCGCTACGGCACCGTCGTCCTGGCGCTCGTGCAGTCCTACGGCATCGCGGTCGGCCTTGAAAGCGGCAACGGGATCGTGTCCGATCCCGGATTCCTTTTCCGCTTTTCGGCGACCATCACGCTGCTCGGCGGCACCATGTTCCTGATGTGGCTCGGCGAGCAGATCACCGAACGTGGCATCGGCAACGGCATTTCGCTTATCATCATGGCTGGCATCGTCGCCAACCTGCCCCACGCCATCTCCAATACGCTGGAGCAGGGGCGCACCGGCGCCATATCGACCGGAGTCATCCTGCTGGTTGCGGTGGTGGCCGTCGTGGTCGTTGCCGTGATCGTCTTCTTCGAGCGCGCCCAGCGGCGGCTGCTCATCCAGTATCCGAAGCGCCAGGTCGGCAACCGCATGTTCCAGGGCGATACCTCGCACCTGCCGCTCAAGCTGAATACGTCGGGCGTCATTCCGCCGATCTTTGCCTCCTCGCTGCTGCTTTTGCCGGCGACGGTGGCCGGCTTCTCCAACACGGCGAACTTTCCCGGTTGGGCGCGCTCCATCCTTGCCGCGCTCGGGCACGGACAGCCGCTCTACATGGCCCTTTATGGCGCCATGATCATCTTCTTCACGTTTTTCTATACGGCGATCGTCTTCAATCCGAAGGACACGGCGGATCAGTTGAAGAAGCATTCCGGGTTTATCCCCGGCTATCGGCCGGGCGAGCGGACAGCCGACTATATCGACTATGTCCTCACGCGCATCACGGTGATCGGCGCCATTTATCTCGTCGCCGTGTGCCTGCTGCCGGAATTCCTGATTACGACGTTCCA
This sequence comes from Rhizobiaceae bacterium, assembly GCA_051959385.1. Taxonomy (GTDB): domain Bacteria; phylum Pseudomonadota; class Alphaproteobacteria; order Rhizobiales; family Rhizobiaceae; genus Mesorhizobium_L. Next base: position 3,132 of record JBQCFH010000288.1, read on the forward strand.
TGTTCCGTTCTACCTTGGCGGCACGTCGCTTCTGATCGTGGTCAGCGTCACGCTCGATACGGTGGCGCAGATCCAGGGGCATCTGATTGCGCATCAGTATGAGGGGCTGATCCGGAAATCGAAATTGCGCGGAGGAAAGAGGGGACGATGAGGCTCATACTGCTCGGGCCGCCGGGCGCCGGGAAGGGGACGCAGGCCAAGGTTCTGACCGAGAAGCACAAGATCCCGCAGCTTTCGACGGGGGATATGCTGCGCGCGGCGGTGGCGGCCGGGACCGAGGTCGGCAAGCGGGCGAAGGCGGTCATGGATTCCGGCGGTCTGGTTTCCGACGAGATCGTCAACCAGATCGTTTCGGAGCGGATCGACCAGCCGGATTGCGCCAACGGCTTTATCCTGGACGGCTATCCGCGCACGGTGCCGCAAGCCGAGGCACTGACCCGGATGCTGAAGCAGAAGGGCCTGCGGCTCGACGGCGTGATCAATCTGAAGGTGGATGAGGCGGCGCTGGTGGGGCGTCTTGAGTCCCGGGTGCGCGAGACGATCGCGGCAGGCGGCAAGGTTCGCGCCGACGACAATCCGGAATCCTTCAAGAAGCGGCTTGCGGAATACCGGGAAAAGACGGCGCCGCTGGCCGACTACTACAGAAGCACCGGCGAGCTGAAATCCGTCGACGGCATGGCCGACATGAAGGCGGTGACGGCCGAGATCGAGAGGGTGCTGGAAACGGCGTGACATGTCCGCCCGCGCGGGCGGATTGCTGTCGTGCAGGTGTTGACTTTCCGGCCTGATTCCGCCTAAGAGAGCGCCAATTCGCTTTCAATTAAGAGCGGTCGGCGCCGATCAGAGTCGAAGAGGATCGGGCCGGGCGCTTTTGCATTGTCCGGTCCAGTTGCGAAATGCCCGGATCGGGCACATGAAGGTATCAAGGAGAAACGGCGTGGCCCGTATTGCTGGCGTCAACATTCCAACCAACAAGCGCGTCGTGATCGCGCTGCAGTACATCCATGGCATCGGCCCGGCCTTCGCCAAGCAGATCGTGGAGAAGGTCGGCATTCCGATGGAGCGTCGCGTCAACCAGTTGACGGACGCCGAGGTGCTTGCGATCCGCGAGGCGATCGACCGTGACTACCAGGTCGAAGGCGATCTCCGCCGCGAGGTGTCGATGAACATCAAGCGGCTGATGGACCTTGGCGCCTATCGCGGCCTGCGCCATCGCCGCTCGCTGCCGGTCCGCGGCCAGCGCACGCATACCAATGCGCGCACCCGCAAGGGCCCGGCCAAGGCGATCGCGGGGAAGAAGAAATAAGACGGCAGATCGGCAATCGGCATTTGGCAGTCGGGTTTTTCCGGTTGCCGATTGCCTGCTCCCGACTGCCTTCTCAGGTGTAGCTGCTGGCATTACGGCGGCGTCGATATCAACCGGAAGGACTTTTCATGGCCAAGGAAGCCGTACGCGTTCGCCGTCGCGAGCGTAAGAACATCTCGTCGGGCGTGGCCCACGTCAACTCGACCTTCAACAACACGATGATCACCATCACCGACGCGCAGGGCAATGCCATTGCCTGGTCGTCGGCGGGTGCTCAGGGGTTCAAGGGCTCGCGCAAGTCGACCCCGTTCGCCGCCCAGGTCGCGGCGGAAGATGCCGCACGCAAGGCGCAGGAACATGGCATGCGCATGCTGGAGGTCGAGGTCTGCGGCCCGGGCTCCGGGCGCGAGTCGGCGCTGCGCGCCTTGCAGGCCGCGGGCTTCACCATTACATCCATCCGTGACGTGACACCGATCCCGCACAATGGATGCCGGCCGCGCAAGAAGCGCCGCGTCTAAGTACTGAAAATTATCTGCCGCAACGAGCGCTCTCTTTCCATGGGGCGCTCCTCTTCGGTTTCCAGATCGCCCGCCACGATTGGATGGTGGCGGGGACAAGGAAGGAAGACGACATGATCCAGAAAAACTGGCAGGAACTCATCAAGCCGAACAAGGTCGAGTTCTCCTCCAAGGGCAAGACCATGACGACGCTGGTGGCCGAGCCGCTTGAGCGCGGCTTCGGTCTCACCCTTGGCAACGCGCTGCGTCGGGTGCTGCTTTCCTCGCTGCGCGGCGCCGCCGTGACGGCGGTGCAAATCGACGGCGTGCTGCACGAATTCTCGTCGATCTCGGGCGTCCGCGAGGACGTGACCGACATCGTGCTCAACATCAAGGAAATCGCCATCAAGATGGAGGGCGACGGGCCGAAGCGCATGGTCGTGCGCAAGCAGGGCCCGGGCGTCGTCACCGCCGGCGACATCCAGACGGTGGGCGATGTCGAGATCCTCAATCCCGACCACATCATCTGCACGCTGGACGAGGGTGCGGAGATCCGCATGGAGTTCACGGTCGACAGCGGCAAGGGCTATGTGCCGGCCGAGCGCAACCGCGCCGAGGACGCGCCGATCGGCCTGATCCCTGTCGACAGCCTCTATTCGCCGGTCAAGAAGGTTTCCTACAAGGTCGAGAACACCCGCGAGGGCCAGGTGCTCGACTACGACAAGCTGACCATGACCATCGAGACCGACGGCTCGGTTACGGGCGAGGACGCCGTGGCGTTCGCGGCGCGCATCCTGCAGGACCAGCTCGCGCTCTTCGTCAATTTCGAGGAGCCGCACAAGGAACAGCCGCAGGAGCAGGTCACGGAGCTGGCCTTCAACCCGGCGCTGCTCAAGAAGGTGGACGAGCTCGAGCTTTCGGTGCGTTCGGCGAACTGCCTGAAGAACGACAACATCGTCTATATCGGCGACCTGATCCAGAAGACGGAAGCCGAGATGCTGCGCACGCCGAATTTCGGCCGCAAGTCGCTGAACGAGATCAAGGAAGTGCTCGCCGCCATGGGCCTGCATCTC
>JBQCFH010000289.1:0-8970 GCA_051959385.1 Rhizobiaceae bacterium
CAAGAACCTGAACGACAGCCAGGGCCATCATGTCGGCGATCTGTATCTCATGCAGGTGGCCGACCGGCTGCGCGGATGCGCCGGGGAAGCCGGGATGGTGTCGCGCATGGGCGGCGACGAATTCGTCATCATGCTGGAAGACATTGCGGACGGCCTGCCCGAAGGGAGCAGCACCGCGCTCGCCGTCGCGAAGCGGGCCTTGACGGCGCTGCGCAAGACCTTCGTGCTGGGGCCGGTCCATCATCGCGGTTCGGCGAGCATCGGCGTCGTCGCCTTCGACGGCTGCGAAGGAGGCGCGGAAGAGCTGATCCGCCGGGCCGATATCGCGATGTACGAAGCCAAGGGCGGCGGCCGCAACCGCGTTGCGCTCTTCGATCCCGCCTCGCTGGAACAGGAATCCCACCGCTTCCGGCTGCTGAACGACCTGCGCGCCGCCATATCGGATGGCGAGCTTGCGCTCCATTTCCAGCCGCAGATAGACCGGGAGGGCCGTGTCTGCGGCGCCGAGGCGCTGCTCCGCTGGCGTCATCCGGAATTCGGCGACATCCCGCCGGCGGTCTTCATACCGCTCGCGGAGCATTGCGGCCTCATTCCCGAGATTGGCGATCTCGTCCTCGCCAGGGGCGTGGAAACGCTCGCCGCCTGGCAGCGGAAGCCGGAAACCGCCCGTCTCCGCCTTGCCCTCAACATCAGCGTCCAGTCCTTCGCCAACGCCACCTTCGTGCCGGGCCTGGCGGAGCTCATCGCAAGGCACGAGGTCGATGCGTCCTGCCTGACGCTCGAATTCGCCGAGAACGTCATGGCGCGCAACCATGAGCGGACGGCGGCCAGCATGAACGAGCTGAAGAAGTTCGGCATCCGCTTCTCGCTGGACGATTTCGGCACCGGCTATTCCTCGCTGGTGCACCTGAAGAAGCTGCCGTTCGACGAGTTGAAGATCGACGGCGGCTTCGTCGCCGATATCGAGACGCGCGAAAGCGACCGCGCGCTGGTCCGCACGATTCTCGCCATGGCGACCACGCTTGGGCTGACCGCCGTCGCCGAGCATGTCGAGAACGACAAGCAGCGCATCTTCCTGCATCTTTTCGGCTGCGAGGTGTTCCAGGGCCTGCTCTACAGCCCGGCGCTGCCCGAGGAAGACTTCATCGCTTTCGCTGTCGCGCGCAACGGCGCCGCCCAGCCCGGGGCGGCCGACGTGCTCCGGAGCGCCTGATGTAAAGCGGACGCGCGGCCGGGGACGCTTTCTCCAACCGCGCGCCTAAAGGCCAGGCCGACTGGTTGTCAGCCGACGATCTCGGTATCGGAGAACCAGTAGCGGATCTCCTGCGCCGCGGTTTCGGGCGCGTCGGAGCCATGGACGGAGTTCTCGCCGATCGACAGCGCGTGTATCTTGCGGATGGTGCCTTCGGCGGCGTTCGCAGGGTTCGTCGCCCCCATCACTTCGCGGTTCTTCGCGATGGCGTTCTCGCCTTCGAGCACCTGGACGACCGTCGGGCCGGACGACATGAATTCGCACAATTCGTCGAAGAATGGCCGCCCCTTGTGGACCGCGTAGAAGCCCTCGGCCTCGCGGCGGCTCATCCAGACGCGGCGCGAAGCGACCACACGCAGGCCGGCATCTTCCAGCATCTTGGTAATGGCGCCGGTGAGGTTGCGCTTCGTCGCGTCCGGCTTGATCATCGAAAAGGTGCGCTCGATCGCCATCTGCTCTCCTTCGGGAATTGGCTCTTTGAAAGTGGCGGGCTGAATAGCGCGGCAGACCCGGCTTGTGAAGAGGCGATGCGGCGACGGATACCGGCGCCAGTTTGCCGTTGGCGGGGCGCCGGCTCCGGTGTAGTGCATTCGTCGCAATCGACGGGCTCGAAGAAATGAAGCAGCACTTCCTGATGTTCGCCGCCTACAATGCCTGGGCGAACGGGCGCATCTATGATGCCGCCGCCGAGTTGACGGACGCCGAGTTCAGCCGCGATGTCGGCGCCTTCTTCGGCTCGATGATGGGCACGCTCAATCATGTGCTGGTGGCGGACCGGATCTGGATGAAGCGCTTCACAAGCGAAGGCGAGGCGCCGAAAGCGCTCGACGCCATCATTCATCCCAATCTAGATCCCCTGCGGCTGGCCCGGGAAGCGGAGGACAAGCGCATCATCGATTGGATTTCCGGCCTGTCGGAAAGGGCACTGACCGGCCGCTTCACCTACATGACGGTCACGGATTTGCGAACCGTTTCGCAACGGTTGGCGCCGGCGCTCGACCACTTTTTCAATCACCAGACGCATCACCGCGGCCATGCGCATATGATCCTGAGCGTGCTCGGCAAGTCGCCACCGCCGCTCGATCTCATCTATTTCCAGCGCACGCCGGAAGGCCAGGCATTCGCCTAGCCGCCTCCACTTCGAATCGAATCAAGGTCTCACGAGCCTGTAAGCAGGCGATGTCGGGCGTGCCGTTACGCTGTGCCGCTCTTGTCATCCCGGCCGCGCTCGGCCAAAAGGGCGCGGCCATGCTCACCATCAACGATCTTTCCCTGCGGGTTGCCGGACGCCTGCTCCTCGACCATGCCTCGCTGGCGCTCCCGGCCGGGGCGAAGGCAGGCCTCGTCGGGCGGAACGGCACCGGCAAGACGACGCTTTTCCGCGCCATAACCGGCGATCTGGCGGCCGAGACCGGCTCGGTCACCCTGCCGAAGAACACGCGCATCGGCCAGGTGGCGCAGGAAGCGCCGGGTACCGATGAGCCGCTGATCGACATCGTGCTCAAGGCCGACACCGAGCGCGCCTCCCTTCTCGCGGAGGAGAAGACAGCGAAGGACCCGCACCGCATCGCCGAGATCCATCTGCGATTGACGGACATCGACGCGCATTCGGCCGAGGCGCGGGCGGCAACCGTGCTCGCCGGCCTCGGCTTCGACGACGCGGCGCAGAAGCGGCCGGCCTCCTCCTTCTCCGGCGGCTGGCGCATGCGCGTCGCGCTCGCCTCCGTTCTTTTCGCGCAGCCCGACCTGCTGCTTCTCGACGAGCCGACGAACTATCTCGACCTCGAAGGCACGCTGTGGCTGGAAAGCTATCTCGCCAAATACCCGCACACCGTGCTCCTGATCTCGCACGATCGCGACCTGCTCAACCGCGCGGTCACCTCGATCGTGCATCTCGAGCAGCAGAAGCTGACGCTCTGGCGCGGCGGCTACGACCAGTTCGAGCGGCAGCGCGCCGAGAAGGCGGAGCTTCTCGAGAAGAACCGGGCCAAGCAGGAAGCCGCCCGCAAGCACATGGAGGAATTCGTCGCGCGCTTCCGCGCCAAGGCGACCAAGGCCAGGCAGGCGCAATCGCGCCTGAAGGCGCTGGAAAGGATGAAGCCGATTGTCACGCTCGCAAACGAGACGGTGCGGCCCTTCAGCTTCCCGGAGCCGGTCAAGGCGGCCGCCTCGCCGATCATCGCCATCGAAGGCGGGGCCGTCGGCTACCGGCCGGGCAGCCCCGTGCTGAAGCATCTTTCGCTCCGCATCGACGCCGACGACCGCATCGCGCTTCTCGGCGCGAACGGCAACGGCAAGTCGACCTTTGCCAAGCTCCTGGCCGGCCGCCTCAAGCTCGAAACCGGCGCCATGACCGTCGCACCGCAGCTCAGGGTCTCGATGTTCGCGCAGCACCAGCTCGACGATCTGAGGCCCGAGGAGAACGCCTTCGAGCATGTGCGGCGGCTGATGCCGGACGCGCCGGAATCGAAGGTGCGCTCGCGCGTCGCCCAGATGGGCCTCGCCACGGAAAAGATGAATACGGCAGCAAAGGACCTCTCGGGCGGTGAGAAGGCGCGGCTCCTGATGGGCCTCGCCTCCTTCGAGGGCCCGAACCTGTTCATCCTCGACGAACCGACCAACCATCTCGACATCGATTCGCGCGAATCGCTGATCCAGGCGCTCAACGATTTTTCCGGCGCGGTGATCCTGATCTCGCACGACCGCCACCTGATCGAGGCGACGGTCGACCGGCTCTGGCTGGTCCGGGACGGCACCGTGAAACCCTATGACGGCGACCTCGGCGAGTACCGGCAGCTGGTCACCGGCGGCGCTTCCGACCGGCGCGAGCGGCGCGAGGCGGACAAGACGAGCAAGGCGGATCGCCGGCGTGAGGCGGCCCAGCGCCGCGCAGCGCTGGAACCGCTCGCCAAAGAGATCAAGGCAACCGAAGCGCTGATCGAGCGCCTGCGCGCGCGGATCGAGGCGATCGAAACGCGAATGGCCGATCCGGCGCTCTATGAAAAGGAGCCGGCCAAGGTCACCGAACTGACGAAGGAGCGCGGCGAACTCGCCGGCAAGCTGGCCGCCCAGGAAGACCGGTGGCTTGCTCTCTCCACCGAATACGAGGATGCGCTGGCGGCCTGACCGTGCCTTGGCGCGCCGTCGTCAGGAACGGCTCTTCCTGCTATCGGAACAAAAACTTCACGCCTGCGTTCCTTCGCAATTAAACGTGTCGGAGGAAAGAAAATGGGCCGAGGTATTCTTCTATGGCTGCTTGGCGTGCCGATCCCTATCATTATTCTCATTCTTCTTTTCTGGCACTGACCTTCGAGTAATTTCCGCTTCCCTCGCCAAAACACTCGCCATTCCGGCGAATGGGGTTCCATTTGACCGCTGCCGCCTGCAACCGGAACTGAATTCCCGGTTGCAGGCAAAGCTTTGTTAACCCTAACGATGTGTAATCCATGCCGTTCATCGTTCGGACGGCCTGGAACATCGCGTCGTGGCACACACGCCTCAATCGACCGTATTCGGCAAGCGGAAGGAGCCGCACACCGTCATCATCGCGCGCGGCGACACCATCCGCCATTTCACGATCCGGCCTTGGGTCGCGGCGATCGCCGGATCGATTTGCGCTGTCATCGCCATCGGTTATCTCCTGGCCACCTCCTACCTGGTCCTGCGCGACAATCTGATCGGCGCCGCGGCCTCGCATCAGGCCCGCATGGAGCAGGCATATGAGGACCGCATCTCGGCGCTTCGCTCGCAACTCGACCGCATCACCAGCCGGCAGCTTCTCGACCAGCGCGCGGTCGAGGAGAAGGTCAGCGAATTGCTCGCCCGGCAGTCGCAACTGACGCGGCAGCATGGACGCCTCGGTCCGATCCTGCGGCGCGCCGAGCAGCTGGAAAAGGCTTCAGCCGGGGCTCCCCTGCCCTCGCCAAGGCCGGACGAGCGCGCAAGCGCCGAGATTTCGCCCGCCGTTCCGTCCGCCAGGGCGCAGGGATTGCGCACGGCGGATCTCGGTCCCGCCGCGCTCTGGAGGACCCGGCTTGCCTTTGCCGGCGACGAATCCCCGGCCGATCGTGCCGACCGGCTGTTCGCGGCGATCAATTCCTCCCTCCGCTCGATCGAGACCGAGCAGTTGCGGCGCGTCCAGACGCTATCGCAAAAAGCCTGGCAGACAGGCGATGCCGTCAAGGAGGCGCTGAACGCCGCCGGCCTTCAGGTCGCCGACGACTACGGCAAGGAGGATGTCGGCGGTCCGCTGATCGCAGTGAACGACCCCTCCCGATTCGACAGGAAGGTCAAGGAACTGGACGACGCGCTTGACCGGCTCGATCTCTTGAAAGCCGAGATACGCAAGGTGCCGATCGCCAATCCCGCTCCGGGCGCGGTCGTGACGAGCGCCTTCGGCGTGCGCCGCGATCCGATCCTGGGCGTGTCGGCGCTGCATCCCGGCATCGATTTCCGCGATCCCGTCGGCAGCAATGTTCCGGCTACCGCGGCGGGGACCGTCACCCGCGCAGGCTGGGCCGGCGGCTACGGCAACATGGTCGAGATCGACCATGGCGGCGGTTACTCGACCCGCTACGCGCATCTAAGCGAAATCGACGTGAAGGTCGGCGATCATGTGAAGCTCGGCGAGACGATCGGTCGGACCGGGAGCACCGGCCGCTCGACCGGCCCGCACCTTCACTATGAGGTCCGCCACAACGGCAAGGCGGTGAATCCCGTTTCCTTCCTGAAGGCCGGACGCGTCATCGGCCAGCTGCTGTAATGCCTGCGCCCAGCGTAGTCACGGGGACCGCACCTTCAGCGGCTCAGCCCCTTCTCCGCCAACTCTTCCAGATAGGCCTGCCAGCGCTCTTCCCGCTCTTCCCCGAGCTCCCGCAGATAAGTCCAGGTAAAGATGCCGGTGTCATGGCGGTCGTCGAAGACGATACGCACCGCGTAATTTCCGACCGGCTCGATCCGGCTGATCGCCACATCCCGCTTGCCCGGAACCGTGACGCGCTGCTCGGGCGAATGGCCCTGGACCTCCGCCGACGGCGACAGGACGCGCAGCATCTCGGCCGGCAGTTCGTGGCGGGCGCCGTCCGCAAAGCTCACCGTCAGCAGCCGCCGATCCTTCGATACCCGCAATTCGCTCGGTGCCGTCGTCATGACGCGGTTCGCCTCTCTCGCCGTCCTGAATTGTGGCCGGAGCCTTGCCCCATCCGCGCCGGCGCGTCCAGTCCGACCGCAAACTCCGAGGGCGGGCGGGAGCGCCGGGCGGAACGTACTGCGCGCAATCTCTTGAATAGGCGAATGCGATCCCCATCTGAATTCGGCGGCGCCGGCACCGACACATTCGCGCCCCATGCCGCGGAAAGGCTGACATGAACGCGACGCGCACCATAGACGGCGAAGTTCTCGGCAAGGAAATCGTGGCTGACCGGCTGGACAATGTCCGCCTCTACGACGGCGTCCGCACCCGGCGCATTTTCGCCTTCCTGATCGATTACGTGATCGTGGCGCTGCTGCTCATTCCTGCGGCGGTGATCGTGCTCCTGCTCGGCCTCCTCACCTTCGGCCTCGGCTGGACGCTGTTCGCCGTACTTTTCCCCATCGTCGCCATCCTTTACGTCTGGAACACTCTCGGCGGCCGGCGTCAGGCGACGCTCGGCATGCGCGCCATGTCGATCCGGCTGGAGAGGCTCGACGGCCGCCCCGTCGACGGCATGCTGGCGGTGGTGCACTCGGTCTTCTTCTGGGCGGCGAACGCGGTGCTCACGCCGCTCATCCTGCTCATCAGCCTGTTCGCCGACCGCAAGCGCACGCTGCACGACCTGCTGCTCGGCACCGTCGTCATCCGCGACGACCGCTGATCCCGCTCTCGATCCGCCATGGGCGGGCTGGGCCCGACCCTCTGCAAGTGCTTGCCATGACGGACCCGCAGATCCTCGGGACGAGCCCGAGGATCACGGCGCTCGTGGCGCGGCTTTATCCCCGCCTCAAAGCGCACCGATCCACATTGCCGCGGAAACGATGAAAAGGCTGACGGCAACCAGCGAAAAGACATCCTGAACGATACCGGGCATAATTCCCTCCTGTCCCTTTATGTTCTTATTATGTTCCATTTATGTTCAGGAGTCAACGCCCCTCATGCCGCTTATGGGCCAGTCGAGGTCGGTGGGCTTTCGCAGTGGTAGAGAAGCCGGAAGCGCCGGCGCCACTCAGCGCAGCGGCACGACCTTGCCGTCCGCGAGCGTGACCTGCCGGTCCATGCGCGCGGCAAGCTCGTGGTTGTGCGTGGCGAAGAGCGCCGACAGGCCGGACTGCCTGACCAGCGCCTCCAGCGCCTCGTAGACGTAGCGGGCGGTCCCCGGGTCGAGATTGCCGGTCGGCTCGTCGGCGAGCAGGATGAGCGGTGCGTTAGCGACGGCGCGGGCGATGGCAACGCGCTGCTGTTCGCCGCCCGACAGTTCGGCGGGGCGGTGCTCGGCCCTCTTGCCGATCTTCATATAGTCGAGGAGTTGCCGCGCCCGCTCCCGCGCCTCGGAGCGGGAAAGGCCGCGGATGATCTGCGGCATCATGATGTTCTCGATGGCCGAGAATTCGGGCAGCAGATGATGGAACTGATAGACGAAGCCGATCTCGTTGCGGCGGATGGCGGTGCGGTCGTCGTCGGAAAGCCGGCCGCAGGCGCGGTTGTTGACGATCACGTCGCCGCCGTTCGGCCGTTCGAGAAGGCCGGCCGCGTGCAGCATGGTCGATTTGCCCGTGCCTGAAGGCGCCACCAGCGCGACCATCTCACCGCGCCTCAGCGAAAATTCCGCGCCGTCCAGGATCGTCAGCCTCTTAGATCCCTGGACGTAGTAGCGCTCCACCGCCTTCAATTCGAGGACGAGGCCGCCTTCCATCATTCGTACCTCAGCGCTTCGACCGGATCGAGGCGCGCCGCCCGCCATGCCGGGAACAATGTCGCGAGGAAGGAAAGCACCAGCGCCATGATCACGACCGAGATCGTTTCGCGCGCATCCATCCGCGCCGGCAGCTGGCTCAGGAAGTAAAGCTCCGGATTGAACAGGGTCGTGCCGAGCAGCCAGGAGAAGAATTCCCGGATCCGCTCGACATTGAGGCAGACGACGATGCCGAGCACCACGCCCGCAAACGTGCCGGCGACGCCGATCGCGGAGCCTGCCATCAGGAAGATGCGCATGATGGAGCCGCTTGTCGCGCCCATGGTGCGCAGGATGGCGATGTCGCTGCCCTTGTCCTTCACCAGCATGATGAGGCCGGAGATGATGTTGAGCGCCGCGACCAGCACGATCAGGGTCAGGATCATGAACATGACGTTGCGCTCGACCTCGAGCGCGGAGAAGAAGGTCTGGTTGCGCGTCCGCCAGTCGACGAGATAGGCCTCGCGCTGCGCCGCCTTCTCGATCTTAGGCCGCATCGCGTCGACGTCGTCGGGATTGTCGAGATAGATCTCGATGGTCTGCGCCCGGTCGTCGAAGTTGAAATAGGCCTGGGCCTCCGTGAACGGCATGAAGATGATCGTTGAATCATATTCCGACATGCCGATCTCGAAGATGGCGGTGATAGGATAGGCCTTCACGCGCGGCGTGGTGCCGAAGGGCGTTACGTCCCCGTCGGGAGAGATCAGCGTGATCGTGTCGCCGAGCGCCAGGCCCAGATTCTCGGCCATGCGCGAGCCGATCGCCACGCCGCCGCTCTTGTCGAAGCCGTCG
>JBQCFH010000290.1:0-7400 GCA_051959385.1 Rhizobiaceae bacterium
ATCCGGTTCGACGACGATTCCCTGACCGGGAAGATCATGGAGTACATCGCCCAGCAGGAAGGCATGCAGAAGAGCGACGTCGCCAACCAAGCCAAGGCCATGCTGCCCTTCGCGCTCGCCAAGCTCCACAATCCCGAGCTGACCGCGCAAGTGACGAACGCGGTATCGAAATTCCTGGACGACCCGAAGAATTTGGCGATCGTCGCCTCGCCGCCCAACCCGGTGCCCTTCGCGATGATCGCGGCCGGCGCCATGAGCGCGCCGCAGCAACTGCCCGAGACACTCGGCGTCAAGGTGATCGCGAACCAGTAGGGGCGATTTGCGCGGACAATTTCCCCCTCAACCGGTTCGCTGCGCGAACCACCCTCTCCCCGTCGGGGAGAGAAGGTGCCGCGTCGCCGGCCCGCTCTTCTCCCCAGCGGGGAGAAGGTGGCCGAAGGGCCGGATGAGGGGAAATTGACTCAGGTCTTGTTGACGGCTCGGGCCCACGTCAGCACCGATTCCCTAATGATGACCCGCGCGCCAGCGAGTAACTGCGCTTCGCTCAACGGCATCCCCTCGCCCGTCGGCGGCACGTGGACGAAGCCGCTGATCGCCGGGACGAAGCCCTTGCAGGCATGCGCCCGCGACAGCGTAAAGACCATGTTGCAGAGATAGGCGCCGGCATCGTCCGACCATTCCACCGGCAGGCCGGCCGCAGCCAGCGCGTCGTGGATGGCGGAAAGCGGCAGGTTCGAGGCAAGCGTCTCCGGCCCTTCGCAGATCGCCGCCGGCTTCGGCAGCGCGCCGGCATTGTCGGCTCGCGCGCCGGCGAAGCTGTTGCGCGCGACCCGCTCCAGCCGGAAGCCCTTGCACTCGGCGGCAAGGCCGAAATGGATGGCGATATCGGGCCGGAACGTGCGGCCGATCTCCGAAAGAACCGGCCCGACTTTCGCATAGTCGACCGGCAGCACCTCGGCGTGGAATGCGGCGATGTGGTCGCCCGCGGGCGGATTGCGTTTCAGCTCCCGGCCAGCCATTCCGTCGGATTGACCGGCGCTCCCGGAAACGGCTCGAAGCCGGTGACGAGAAGGCGGGCGCCCTCACCCTCCCCCTTGTGGGGAGGGTCGGACCGCAGGTCCGGGGTGGGGGTGTCGAGGTTCATGAGAACCCCCACCCCGATCCGCTAAGCCTGTCCTCGGGCTTGCCGAAGGCAAGACCCGGGGGCGGATCGACCCTCCCCACAAGGGGGAGGGTGAGCGGTGGCACCGCCCTAGCCATCCTTCTTCGCCGGCATCGGCCTTATCTGAAGCTCCCGCAATTGCTGCGGCGTCGCCGGCGACGGCGCGCCCATCAGGAGGTCGAAGGCCTGCTGGTTCATCGGGAACATGGTCACCTCGCGAAGGTTCTTCGCGCCGACCAAAAGCATGACGATGCGGTCGATGCCGGCCGCCATGCCGCCATGCGGCGGCGCGCCGTACTGGAAGGCGCGGTAGAGCCCGCCGAAGCGCTCCTCCACCGTCTCGCGCGAAAGCCCGGCGATCTCGAATGCCTTCACCATCGTCTCCGGCAAATGGTTTCGGATGCCGCCCGACGCGATCTCGAAACCGTTGCAGACGATGTCGTACTGGAACGCCTTGATGGTGAGCGGGTCCTGGCTCGTCAGCGCCTCGATGCCGCCCTGCGGCATGGAGAACGGGTTGTGCGAGAAGTCGATCTTCTTCTCCTCCTCGTTCCATTCGTAGAAGGGGAAATCGACGATCCAGGCAAGCTCGAAGCGCTCGCGGTCGACGAGATCGAGCTCCTCGCCCGCCCGCGTACGCGCGGCGCCGGCAAAGAGCGCGAATTTCTTCGGGTCGCCGGCGACGAAGAAGCAGGCGTCGCCTGCGTCGAGGCCCATCTGCGTGCGGATGGCCTCGGTGCGCTCCGGCCCGATGTTCTTGGCGATCGGTCCGGCGCCTTCCAGCACCGCACCTTCCTGCCGCCAGAAGATGTAGCCCAGCCCCGGCTGGCCCTCGCCCTGCGCCCATGAATTCATGCGGTCGCAGAAGGCGCGGCTCCCGCCGGTCTTTGCCGGAATGGCCCACACTTGCGCCTTCTCGTCATTGGCGAGGATGCCGGCAAACACCTTGAAGCCGGAGCTGCGGAAATGCTCCGACACGTCCTGCATCTCGATCGGGTTGCGGAGGTCCGGCTTGTCGGTTCCGTACCGGCGCATCGCCTCGTCGTAAGGAATGCGGCGGAAACTCTGCGTCACCGGCTTGCCCTCGGCGAAGCTCTCGAAGACGCCGCGGATGACCGGCTCCATCGCCGCGAACACGTCCTCCTGCTCGACGAAGCTCATCTCGACGTCGAGCTGGTAGAACTCGCCCGGCAGCCGGTCCGCGCGCGGGTCCTCGTCGCGGAAGCAGGGCGCGATCTGGAAATAGCGGTCGAAGCCCGACACCATGATGAGCTGCTTGTAGATCTGCGGCGCCTGCGGCAGCGCGTAGAAATTGCCCGGATGGATGCGCGAAGGCACGAGGAAGTCGCGCGCGCCCTCGGGCGAGGAGGCGGTCAGGATCGGCGTCGAATATTCGGTGAACCCCGCCGCGACCATCCGCTTGCGGATTTCCGCGATGATCCTGGTTCGCGCCACGATGTTCTTGTGCAGCGTGTCGCGGCGCAGATCGAGGAAGCGGTATTTCAGCCGGATGTCCTCGGGATATTCCGGCTCGCCGAAGACCGGCAGCGGCAGTTCCTTCGCCGCCGAAAGCACCTCGATCTCGCGCGCGAAAACCTCGATCTCGCCCGTCGGCAGGTTCGGGTTGACGGTCTCGGGCGTGCGCGCCTTGACCTCGCCGTCGACGCGGATCACCCATTCGCCGCGCAGCGTCTCGGCCGTCTTGAAGGCCGGCGAATCCGGATCGGCGACGATCTGGGTCAGGCCGTAATGGTCGCGCAGATCGATGAACAGCAGCCCGCCGTGGTCGCGCACGCGATGCACCCAGCCGGACAGTCGGACGCTCTCGCCGACGTTCGCTTTCCTCAGGGCGGCGCAGGTGTGGCTGCGGTAACGGTGCATTTTGTCAGGGCTTTCCATGGACGGTGAAGGATGGGCGCGCGGCGCCTCGAAAGTCGCGCGGAAAAGCGCATGGAGGGTGGGTTTTGTCAAGGTGGGCGGCTCAGCCGAAAGCTGCGACCACCGCCTCTATGGGAAGAAACAGGATGCGGCTCTCTTCCGGATATTCGATGAACTCGGCGCATTTCATATAGAAGCGCTTTGCGGCATCGTCCTTGGCGTGGACGAGCACGGCCCCAATGCCGATGCTTTGCGAAGCGACCGCGATCCGGCTGAGCGCGTCCGCGAGGAGGTCGGCGCCGAGTCCCCTGCCCGCATGAGCGCGGTCCACGGCAAGGCGGCCGATCACCGAGACCGGGATCGCATCCGGTGCGTTGCGCCTGATCCTGCCGGGGGCAGCGGCGCGTTCGATCGCGCCTGCCGAGATGCAGAAATAGGCGACCACCCGTTTGCCCTCGCAGACCACGTAGGTGCGCGAGAAGCGGCTTTCATTCTTCAGCGCACGATGACGCAGCCATTCGTTGAGCACGGGCTCTCCGCAATCGAATGTCGAAAGATCGTGCTCTGGTGCCAGGGGAACGGGGGCCGAAAGACGCGGTCCGGTGCCTTCCGGCTCGTCATTCACTTCCGCCATGCCGGAACCCGGCTGAGCAGCGAGCGCAGCTTCGGCCCCGGCGGAGGGGGGTTGTCGAGCGCATCCATGAAGGCGTCGTAACGATCGGACTCGAGCACGAAGAGCCGCTGGTCGAGCAGCACGTCGATCGCCTGCTGTCGGGCGCTCTCGACCATGAACTCGGTGCGCGTCTTGCCGAGGATCGCCGCCGCGTCGTCGATCAGTTCCCGCGTATGCGTTTCGATACGCAGGTTGATGCTGCCCTTGGCATTGCCCGCAGAAGAGCGCTCCGCCTGCGGAAGCGTCGCGGATTCAATGCTTTCCAAAGACAATGGGCGGCCTTTTGACATTCCGCGAATATGTGCTCCTGTAACCACAGCGTCAATACGTACGTGAGCCGGAGTGGGCCACACCTATGAGATTTTGCAGGCGGAGAAGGGTGCAACCGGATATTAGTGTGTTGGGCCAGTTGCTGATGGTGATCTCGGCCCGATGGAGCCATCCGATGCCGCTCATCTACAGGCACGCGCGCGCTGAGGACCTTGTGACGACGGACGCGCTGGTCGTCGCCAGCATCAACGATCTCACCGAGCGCCATGGCTTCGGCCGGATGGCTGCTTCGAGCCCTCCGAACTTCCAGCTGTTCTCCCTCGAGGACGATCCGGACGGCCTGTGGATCGCCGAGGACGGCGGCAGGATCCTCGGTTTTGCCTGGAGCTGGGTGTGCGGCGATCTCTGGTTTCTCGCCCAGCTCTTCGTCGACCCGGCCGAGCAGGGCCGCGGCATCGGCAATGAGCTGATAAAGCGGACCCTGGAGCACGCCGGGAAATCACGAGCGGCGCACAAGGCGCTGATCACGTTCACCTTCAACCGCGTCTCGCAGGGTCTCTACATGCGGCACGGGATGTTCCCGAGGACGCCGGTCTACTTCTTCGAGGCGGCGCGCGAGCGGATGAAGGAAAAATTGCCCGAGGCGCCGCTCCACAGCGTTCCGGTCGACGACGGCGTCGCGACCATGGCGACGCTTGCCGCGATCGATGCGTGCGCCATCGGCGCCTCGCGCGAAAAGCACCACCGCTATCTGTTCAAGGATCCGACGACCAGAGGGGCCCTGCTCCATGCCGGCGAGGATTGCGTCGGCTATTTCTATGTCGGCTCCAACGGGCATATCGGCCCCCTGGCCGTCATGGACGGCAAGTTGCTAGGCGACGCCTTCTTGACGGCGTTGAATGTCGCGGCCGAAGGAGCTTCCGGGAAGATATCGGCCTTCGTTCCGGGGACGTGTGACACCGCCCTCAGCCTGGCGGTCGGGCAAGGCATGCGCATCACCTTTCCGATGCTTCTGATGGCATCGCCCGGCTACGGCGCCTGGACAGGATACCTGCCGCGCAACCCCGGCTTCATGTGACCGCAAGCGAGGCCGACGGTCTCACTGGATATGCATGAGCAGGTAGACCGCAACGGCGCCGGCCAGCAGCATCATCCCCGCCCGCAGCAGCTTATGCCATTTGATGTTCATTCAGGGCAGCGAGATTTCGCAGTTGATCTGCATTCCGGCTCCCCTCACCGCTTCTATGAATGCCGACCGCACCTGTTCCGGGCCGAGACGGCCCATCATGGCGGCGCTGCACTTGTTCATCGCTGAAAGCCAGGGCGCGCTGTCGTTTTCCGACCAGTGATCAAAGAGGAAGTCGGATGCTTCCGTCACATTCGCGACGACGCGGAATTGCCGCGAGTTTCCGAGAAAGACCGTGACGGGCGCATCGAAGGGTCTTCTGTCCATGGTCCCCTGCGTCAGCCTCCGGTAGCACCGCCTAGCTTTTCCGAGGCGCCTTCTTTTTCCGGGTAACCTTTTGCACGGGGAGTCCTTCGGCCGCCTCGCGCGCCAATCGGGCGGCACGCAGACGAGCTGTCTTTGCCTCCCGGGCCGATGCTTCTTCGTCGGTGATGGCCTGTGCCATGCGGGTCGTCGCGTCGACCCTCTTTTCCATCTGCGAGAGTTTTGGCTGGAAAAGACTTGTTTCTGCCTGGCGCCTCATTCGCACCTCCTGATGCAAAAAAGGCCGGGCGAACCCGACCTTCCTCTGCGCCTCGACGGCCAATGCCAGTACATCCGTGGTCAAAGGCCAGAAGCGCGATCGTTCCTTACGCGGCCTGAAGGTTTTCCGCGGCGCTCTTGCCGTTCCGGTTATCCTTCACGATATCGAAGCTGAGCTTCTGGCCCTCCACCAGCGACCGCATGCCAGCGCGCTCGACGGCCGAGATGTGGACGAAAACGTCCGGCTGGCCATTGCCCTGCTCAATGAAGCCGAAGCCTTTGGTCGCATTGAAGAACTTTACGGTTCCCGTGTTCATGACGATTTCCTTTCAAATCGCATAGATTTTCGCCGTCTGGCCGAACGCCAAACGCCGTATTCTTCGAAATTGAGAGTGAAAATCGTCAGAGCGCAGCGCGCAGAAACAAAGTTCTTCAGCAAGATCGACTGTGCTGTAGATAGGCGAGTTTTGTGTTCAAAACAAGGAGGGGCACGGCAACTATTTTCGATGGCTCGGTCCCGCCATTTTTTGGAGAAATTCTGGCCGCCCTGCGCAGCCGAATCGGCGCTCTCGCGCACTACCAAAGCAGGGTTGAAGACGTGATATTGCCTCGGGCGAGCCGGCGGCCAGCCCGCCGCAGGCAAGGATCGCGCCGGGTGGAGGGCCGTTGCAGGGGGCCGGGGATGCCGTCCGATGAAGAGAACGTGACATGATCCTTGCCGCGTCGGCCATCCTTCACGTTGCGGTGCAGGCGGCGCTGATCGTGCGGGTGCTCCTGCGGGCGCACCGGGATCCCGGCTCGCGCATCGCCTGGGTCGTCGTCATCCTGGCCGTGCCGCTCGCCGGCATCGGCGCCTATCTGCTCTTCGGCGAGGTCAATATCGGCCGGCGATATGTCGAGCGCATGAGAGCGGTTCAGCGCGAGCTCGGCCTCGGCGGCAACGCCTGTCCTGCAGGGCCTCTCCCGCCGGCCATCCCGGAGAGGTGGATGCCGCTGTTTCGCGCCGGGCAGTCGGTGAACGGCTTCGGGCCGGTCGGCGGTAACCGCGCCGAACTGATGACGGATTCCATCCAAAGCATCGAGCGCATGGTGGCGGATATCGACGCCGCGAAGGAGCACGTCCACCTGCTTTTCTATATCTGGCTGCCGGACAATAACGGCCGGAAGGTCGCCGAGGCGCTGAAGCGCGCGGCGGCGCGGGGCGTGGCCTGCCGGGCGATGGTCGACGACCTCGGCTCGCGGGAGTTGATCCGCTCGCCGCTCTGGCCCGAAATGGCGCAGGCGGGCGTCAAGCTCGCGCGGGCGCTGCGGGTGGGCAATCCGATCCTGCGCGTCTTCTTCGGGCGGATCGACCTCCGCAACCACCGCAAGATCGCGACCATCGACAACCGCATCACCTATTGCGGCAGCCAGAACTGCGCCGACCCGGAATTCCTGCCGAAGGCGAGATATGCGCCCTGGGTGGACGTGCTTCTGCGCGTCGAGGGGCCGGTCGCGCGCCAGAACCAGACCGTCTTCGCCATCGACTGGATGACCTTCGAGGGCGAGGACATACGCCCGGTTCTTGAAGAGGCAGTCGAGCCGCACGAGCCGGGATTTGCCGCGCAGGTGGTCGCCACCGGCCCGACCGGCCGTTTCTCTGCCATGCCGCAGATGTTCGAGAGCCTGATCTATGCGGCGCGCAGCGAGCTTTTCATCACGACGCCTTA
>JBQCFH010000291.1:0-2707 GCA_051959385.1 Rhizobiaceae bacterium
CGACCTCGTCGCCATGTTCCTTGATGTAGAGATCTATGCCCGCCTGCATCTGCGCGCCGGCGTCCGCGAAGGGGCCGGAAAACGGCATGATCAGACCGATCTTGACCGTCCCCGCGGCAAGCGCGGTCGTGCTCATCGCCAGGCCCAGGGCGAGCGCGGCTGCGATTTTCTTCAACATTACGAGTTCCTCCCAGATCTCCGAATGGCATGCCGCGCCTGCACGCGGCGGCTCGGCGGGCCATTGTATACATGGCAAAGCCGCAAGCAAGGGGCAACACCGATGCTTTGCCGCCGAAACGCGTCGCTGGGCGATCGGGCCACACGGGGCCGTTTCATCGATCTGCCGGTACGCCTCGCGGCGGCAGGCAGGGCAATCGCATTTGACATGTTGTGCACCCCACCCGCCTCGCTTCGCTCGGCACCCTCCCCGTCGAGGGGAGGGAGGGGAGCCAGCATCTCCGCCCTCCTCCCCCTCGACGGCAGGGCAATCGCATATGGAATTTGTGTGGCTTATTACCCCCACCCCTGTCCCCTCCCCACAAGGGGGAGGGAGACGCCGACATCGCTTTCCCAGCTAAAATCGTCGAGATTTGCGCCACACGGCACCGGAGCAAAGCCCCCTCCCCCTTGTGGGGAGGGGTTTAGGGGTGGGGGTATTCCCATATGCGATTGCCCTGCCCTCGACGGGGGAGGTGGCCCCCACGGGTCCGGCCTTCGGCCGGCCCGAGGACAGGCTCCGGGCCGGAGGGGGTGAGAACCGCCATATGATTGCCCTGCGGCGCCGGGCGACAGGAGCGCCGAACCGCCACCGCTTGGCCGGGAAGCGATTCGAATGTATACACGACGCGCAAAGCAATGGCCGTCCGGCTTCGGCCGTCTCCCCGAGCCGGCCGCAGGCGCCGGGACGAGGGCGCAAACCATCACCGTTCGAATCGAGACGCATGCCGATCCTGCAAATGCTTTCCCTGACCGTCCCGATCTTCCTTCTGATCGGGCTCGGCGCGATCTCGGCCCGCTCCGGCCTGGTCCAGGAAAAGCAGGTCGAAGGCCTTGCCGCTTTCGTCCTCAACTTCGCCCTGCCGGCGCTCGTGCTCGGCGCGCTGGCCGGGCAGGATATCGGCCGGACCTTCGATTGGCGCTATGTCGCCGCCTATGCCGGCGGTTCCCTGGTCGCGTTCTTCACCGCCTTTTTCATCCTCCGCTTCGGGCTGAAGCGGCCGCTCTCCGCGGCGGCCATCGGCGGCATGGGCGGCGCCACCTCAAACACGGGCTTCATCGGTTTTCCGGTGACGTCGCTCGCCTTCGGCTCCCTGGCGCTGACGGCGATGCCGCTCAACATGATGGTGGAGAACATCCTCATCATCCCGTTGGCGCTGGCGCTCGCCGAATCCGGCAAGGAGGAGGGCGCGCCGCTCGGCCGCACCATTGCCGCGACGGCCCGCCGCCTGTCCCGGACGCCGCTCATCCTGGCAATCCTGCTCGGCGTGATCCTTTCCTTGCTGCATCTTCCGATCCCGGGCGTGATCGGCACCGCCATCGACATGCTGGCGAAGGCCTCGGCGCCCTGCGCCCTCTTCGTCGTCGGCGGAACGGTCGCGATGCTCGACGCTTCGGGCCGCGGCTCCGGCATGGCCGCGGAGGCGGGCCTCATCGTCGCGTGCAAGCTCCTCCTGCATCCGCTCGCGGTCGCCGCGGCATTCTTCTTCATCGGCGGGGCCGAGCCCGGCATGGAAAGGATCGGGATCGTGCTCGCCGGCGTCTCGATGATCACGGTTTATCCGATTTTCGGGGCGCGCTACGGCGTGGCCGGCGTCAGTTCGACCGCGCTCGTTTCAGCGACGGCCATCGGCTTCTTCACCATCACGGCCGTGCTCGCCATCGCGCTTGGCTGAGAGGGAATCCGTCAGGCCGGCCCGCAGAGACGCCCGACTGCGCTGCGGTGCTCGGCACTTCGAATACGCGCCGCTCCGGCGCTCGGTGCACGCCGTTTCTCGCCTCGGCCCGACGGCTTCTCAACGCCTCCAAGCCTCCACGGCACGCCGGACGCCGCTTGCAATTCACGGGCGGCTGCGCAAGACTATGTATACATTCTCACTCGACTGTCGGAGGAAAGATCATGGCCGCCACCAGCCTGGAAGCCGTTTTGAGGGAAAAGCGAGACGTCGTCGGCATGCTCCGCAATTCGAAGATCGGGATGTATGTATACCCGGTCGTGGCGGCGGAATTTTCCAACTGGCGCGACGAGCAGCGCGCCTGGCGCGACTCGGCCGTCCTCTTCGACCAGAGCCACCACATGGACGAGGTCATCGTCGAAGGACCCGACGCGGCGAAGTTCCTCGAAGGCCTGGCGATCAACAGCTTCGCCAATTTCGACCTGAACAGGGCAAAGCATTTCGTGCCGGTGTCGCCGGACGGCTATGTCATCGGCGACATGATCATCTTCCGCGAGCGCGAGGACAAGTTCATCCTCGTCGGCCGCGCCCCGACCGCGAACTGGATCGAGTTCAACCAGGCGATCGGCTCGCATAATGTCCGCATCACCCGCGATCCCCGTTCCCCTTCGCGGCCGGACGGCAAGCCGGTGACGCGCATCCACTATCGCTTCCAGATCCAGGGGCCGGACGCGCCGAAAATCTTCGAGAAGATGAATGGCGGGCCGATCCCCGACATAAAATTCTTCCATGTCGACTGGATCAATGTCGGCGAC
>JBQCFH010000292.1:0-3650 GCA_051959385.1 Rhizobiaceae bacterium
TCGTCGGTCTCGACGCTCTTCGCCACCAGCGGATAGAGCGTGAACGGCTCGTCATAGGAGCGCTGCATCAGGCTGTCATATACGTTGTAGCCGAATTGCAGGTCGACGATGCCCCGCGCCGCGGTACCCTCCACGATGAACGGATTGACGCTGTCGAAGGTGCCCGTGACGGCGTAGTCGATGCGGCCGCCCTTGGGCGCGTCGGGATTGGCGTAGGGGAAATGCGTGAAGTTCTCCGGCAGCGCCGGCTCGCCATGCATGGCGATGGCGTAGGACGGCTGCGCGGCAGCGTCGCGGATCGACGGAAAGAGGGCGAGCGCGAGAGATATCGCGCATGGCAGAAAGCGCATCGGCCGTTCTCCGGGGGATTGCGCGTTGGGTTGATTCGTCAAAGACCTTATCACGCCGGATGGCGTGGTCCGCAAAGGGAGCGCTGACCGTCCTTCTGGTGTTTTCGGCCGGGACACTGGATTTGACCGACATTGCGGTGTAACACGCCTCAACCAGTCATCCTGTTGCCTTATTTGGCCAACAGGAAGCGGAGGAATTGCGGTCCGGCGGACCGTACAAGGGGCTTTCCAAAAGGATTTCTATACGATGACACGCCACACCAACCATGCAAGCCGCCTGACGCTCGCGGTGGCCGGGCTGGCTGCCGCGCTGGCCGCCGTCGCGCCTGCCAGTGCCCAGAATGCACCGAACCAGCCGCCGCGCGGATGGTTCAAGGCGTGCTCGAAGCAGCAGGACGTCGACATCTGCAATGTGCAGAACCTGATCATGGCCGACACCGGCCAGCTGATGACCGGCATCAGCCTGATCGACATCAAGGGCAAGGTTAACCGCAAGGTGTTCCAGATCACCGTGCCGACGGGCCGGATGATCCCGCCCGGCATCGGCGTGCAGATCGACGGCGGCAAGGCGCAGAAGCTCGACTACGTCATCTGCTTCCCCGACCGCTGCGTCGCCGAGGCGCAGCTGAACGATACCCTTGTCGCGTCCTTCAAGAAGGGCCAGAAGCTGACGGTGACCTCCATCAACTTCCAGAACCAGCCGAACCCGCTCGACATTTCGCTCGCGGGGTTCACCGATGCCTTCGACGGACCGCCGCTGAAGCAGTCCGATCTCGAAGATCGCCAGAAGAAGCTTCAGGAATTCGTGGCCAAGAACAATGAGGACTTCGCCAAGAAGCTGAAGGAAGAGCAGGAAAAGGCCAAGAAGGCCAACTGATTTCGGCGGCGCGGCCCCATGCGGTGGTGCTCTGAAGATCGTGGGAGCCGCGCCATGAACCTGCATTATGTCAAGCGGGAAACGGATGACGAAGCCGTCGGCTGTCATCCGCTTTTCCGCGACGTGCCCTCCACGGTCGAGTTCAACAAGTTGCGCAAGCGGCTGTTGCGCGACACGCGCCAGGCGATCGCCGATTTCGCCATGGCGCGCGAGGGCGAGCGCTGGCTGCTGGCGCTCTCCGGCGGCAAGGATTCCTACGGGCTGCTCGCCCTTCTCCTCGACCTCAAATGGCGCGGCCTGCTGTCGGTCGAGCTGCTGGCCTGCAATCTCGACCAGGGCCAGCCGAACTTTC
Organism: Rhizobiaceae bacterium; assembly: GCA_051959385.1. Lineage (GTDB taxonomy): Bacteria > Pseudomonadota > Alphaproteobacteria > Rhizobiales > Rhizobiaceae > Mesorhizobium_L. The sequence continues at coordinate 1,580 of JBQCFH010000292.1, forward strand.
CCAAGAACGTCCTGCCGGACTATCTGGCCGCGCTGGGCGTTCCGCACCGGATCGAGTACCAGGACACCTATTCGATCGTCACCGACAAGATAGGCGAGGGCGCCACCTACTGCTCGCTATGCTCCAGGCTGCGCCGCGGCCACCTCTACCGCATTGCGCGCGAGGAAGGCTGCGCCGCGCTGGTGCTCGGCCATCACCGCGAGGACATCCTCGAGACCTTCTTCATGAACCTGTTCCATGGCGGACGGCTGGCCGCCATGCCCCCGAAGCTCATCAACGACGGAGGCGACGTGATGGTGCTTAGGCCGCTCGCCTATTGCGCCGAGGCCGACCTCGCCCGCTTCGCCGAGGCGATGCGTTTCCCGATTATCCCGTGCGACCTCTGCGGCAGCCAGGACGGGCTGCAGCGCAATGCCATGAAGGCGATGCTGGACGACATCGAACGCCGTATGCCGGGCCGCAAGGACACGATGATCCGCGCGCTTACCAATGTGCGGCCCTCGCACCTGCTCGACCGCAAGCTCTTCGATTTCGCCGGATTGGGAACGGGCGAATAGGATTGTAAGCCTTCACCCCACCCGGACCTTAGGTCCGACCACCCCAGCGAGGGGAGGTGGGCGCGGCGGCGAAGGCGCGGAAGGTCGGATATTCCAAGTTTCGCAGAGGAGATGACCCCGGGGCTCCTACCTCTCCTGGATGGGGAGGTCGGACCGAAGGTCCGGGTGGGGTGAAAAACTGACGAGCCGCTGTCCAGTACCGTCACACCGGCGGGTTGTGCGGCTGGAACAGCCTCCCGCGCTCGGCGATCAGCACCGTCGCGAGCGCCCCGAGCGAGACGATGCAGAAGCCGGCCGCAAGCGGCGTCACCGTGCCGTCGAAGGCCTGGCCGATGATCGTGCCCAATATGCCCCCGGCAAAGGTCTGCATGAAGCCGAGGAAGGAAGAAGCGGTGCCGGCAAGCTGACCGAGCGGCTCCATGGCGAGTGCATTGAAATTCGACCCGAGCGCGCCGAAGGGGATCATCGCGCTTGCGAAAAGCGCCACGAAAAGCACCAGCGGGATCGGCATCCACAGCGAAAGCGCAAGCCAGACGAGGCTGATGCCGAGGAACAGGAACAGTGCGCCTTGCGACATGCGGCGCATGCCGACACGCCCGACGAACCAGGAATTGGAGAAATTCGAAAGGGCGAGCAGCCCCGCTACGCCCGCGAAGATGACGGGGAACATCTCGCCGACGCCGTAAATGCCCATGTAGATCTGCTGGGCGCAGTTGATGAAGCCGAACATCGCGCCATAGATGAACGTGCCGGCGAGCGTGTAGCAAAGCGCGATCCGGTTGGTCAGCACGACGCGAAAGCCGCCCAGCACCGCTTCGGCCGTAAAGGGCCGCCGGTTCTCCGGCGCTAGCGTCTCCGGCAATCGCCTGAGGCTCCAGAGCGAAACCACGAGGCCGCCGACCGCCATGGCCACGAAGATGTAATGCCAGGTGGCGAACAGCATTATCAACTGTCCGATGCCGGGCGCGACGACCGGCACCGCCATGAACACCATGAAGATCAGCGACATCACCTCGGCCATCCGCCGCCCTTCGAACACGTCGCGAACCATCGACACCGCGATGACGCGCGTTCCGGCCGTGCCGATGCCCTGGACGAACCGGCTGACGAGGAGGAATTCGAATGTCGGCGCAACGGCAGCGGCGGCAGCCGCCGCCACATAAATCACCAGGCCGATGACGAGCGGTCCGCGCCGGCCGAGGCGGTCGGAAAGCGGCCCGAAGAAAAGCTGCGAAATGCCGAAGCCGATGATGTAGGAGGTCAGCACATATTGCCGATGGTTCTCATTGAGGACGCCGAGGCTGGCGCCGATCTGCTGCAGCGCCGGCAGCATGATGTCGATGGCGAGCGAATTGGTCGCCATCAGCGCCGCGGCGAGCGTGATGAACTCCCAGCGCCTTATGCCCAGAGCCGCCATCTTCATGTTCTGGGCGGTACTCTGATCCATTGGGCCAATCCGGTAAAATCATGAAAAAATGCGCCGGGGACGCGGCGCATTGGCCATTCGGACTCTT
>JBQCFH010000293.1:0-8742 GCA_051959385.1 Rhizobiaceae bacterium
GACCCCCGGCATGTTCTCGTCCGATCGCGTCGATCCGGGGTCGCGGCTGCTGGTGGAGAACCTACCTCCGGAAATCTCCGGCGCCGTCGCCGATTTCGGCGCCGGCTGGGGCTATCTCGCCGGCGAACTCGTTTCCCGCAACCGCGGCATTTCACGCATCGACCTCTACGAGGCCGACTTCGAGGCGCTGGAGGCTGCGCGCGAGAACGTCGCCGCGATCCGGAACGATGCGGCGACAGGATTCTTCTGGGTCGACCTGTTGGCCGAGCCGGTCGGAGGCCGCTACGATTTCATTGTCATGAACCCGCCCTTCCACGCCGGCCGCGCCGCCGAACCGGTGCTGGGGCAGAAGATGATCGAAGCCGCCGCGCGAGCGCTCAAGTCCGGGGGCCGTCTCCTTCTCGTCGCCAACCGCCAGCTGCCTTACGAGCAGGTGCTGGCGCGCGCGTTCCGCGAGGCCGGCGAGACGGCTCGCGACGGCCGTTACAAGGTCCTGTGGGCGGTTCGCTGATCTTTAGTGGACCGTGGCGCGGGCGGCGTGGCCCCGTTCCATCCGGAAGACGCTGGCAAGCGGAGCGGGCCGGCCGTAGAAATAGCCTTGCACGGCCTCGCAGCCCGCGGCTTTTAGGAGGGTCGCCTGGGTCTCCGTCTCCACGCCTTCGGCGATGGTGTGCACGCCCAGCGCCCGCGACAGGCCGACGATGGTGGAGACAACGGCGCCGGAACTCTGGTCCTTTTCCAGCCGGCTGACGAACGACTTGTCGATCTTGAGCTTGTGGAACGAAAAATCGATCAGATAGCTCAGATTGGAATAGCCGGTGCCGAAATCGTCCACGGCGACCGAAATGCCGATCTCGGTGAGCTCTTCGAGGAGCTTGGCGGCCCGCTCCCGGTTCTGCATCATCGCCGTCTCGGTGATCTCGAGTTCGAGACGGGCGGGAGCGAGCCCGGACTCCTCCAGCGCCCTGCGGACCACCGCGATGAACTCGGTGTTCATGAACTGCACCGGCGAAATGTTGACCGCCACGAAGCAATCCTCGGGAAGCCTGAGCGCGTCGTGGCAGGCGCTGCGCAGCACCCAGCGGCCGATCGGCTCGATCATCCCCGTTTCCTCGGCGATCGGGATGAACTCCATCGGCGGGATCATGCCATGCACCGGATGCTTCCAGCGGAGCAGCGCCTCGTAGCCGACCACGCGCCCGGCAGCGAGGTCGAACTGCGGCTGGTAGTAGAGTTCGAAATCGCCCCGCTCGAACGCCGTATGGAGCTCCGCCTCGACCCAGCGGCGGAAATCCGCGACCTCGCCCATCTCGGGCTGGAACACGGCCCAGTTGCCATGGCCGCCGAGCCGCGCGTGCTGGAGCGCCAGGTTGGAGCGCCTGAGCAGCGTGGTCGGATCGTCGCCGTCCTTGGGGAGCGCGACCACGCCGACGGAGATGTTGACCGACTGCGAATGCCGGGCGAACTGGTAGGGCTTCACCATCGTGTCGATGAGGTTCCGGATGATGGTGTCCATCGGCGGCATGGCCTTGCGGTCCGGATAAAGGACGCAGAACTCGCCGGCCCCGATGCGGCCGATCTCGACGCGTTTCGGCAGGCTTTCCTTCAGCCGCTTGGCAAACGCGCGGATCAGTTCGTCGCCGTGGCCGTAGCCGATGGCGTCGTTGATCTGCTTGAAGCGGTCGATGTCAATGTCGATCAGGAATACGGGTTCGCCCTTGCGGCTGGCCGCTATCGAAGCCTCGGCGATCTTGCCGATCATGGCGACCCGCGCGTGAAAGCCGGTCAGCTTGTCGATCTGGGTCTCGTTGAAGACGTAGTCGGCCGACTCATCGACGCCGGCGAAATAGGACATCGAGGCGCCGCCGGCGGCAAGCGCGCAAAAGGCGGCGATCATCGACCCCATGAGCTCGGGCGTGATGGCGTCTGGCCCGACACCGAAATGGAGCTTGAGCGCCCACAGCCCGAGAACAAAGCTGCTGAGCGACGAACTCGCAATGGTGATCAGCCGAAAAACCGTGCTCCGGTTCGGATTCGCCGCAGAACGCATGCCTTCCCCGCCTCGCTACGAGAGGTCTAGCGGGAGGCAGCTTAAGAATTGCTTTTCTCAATCGATCCAATTTGCGGGATGGTGAAGGAATGGTTCCCACTGCGCGGGATCAGGAGAGCCGGTTCAGGCGGGCTCCGGGGCTTCGTCCGTGCGTTTCAGCTCTTCGAGCGTCGGCATCGAGACGATGTGATAGCCCGAATCCACATAATGGATCTCGCCGGTGACGCCGGACGACAGGTCCGACAGGAGATAGAGCGCTGCCCCGCCGACTTCGTCGAGGGTGATCGCGCGGCGCAGCGGCGAATTGCGCTGCTGGTAGGAGAACATGTGACGGGCGTCGGAAATACCTGCGCCTGCAAGCGTGCGGACCGGCCCCGCCGAGATGGCGTTGACGCGGATTCCCCTCGGTCCGTAGTCGTTCGCCAGGTATCGCACGCTCGCTTCGAGCGCCGCCTTGGCGACGCCCATGACATTATAGTTCGGCATGACCCGCACCGACCCGGCATAGGTCAGGGTGAGCAGGCTGCCCCCCTTGTCCATCAGCTTCGCAGCCTTGCGGGAGACTTCGGTGAACGAGTAGCAGGAGATCACCATGGTGCGCACGAAATTGTCGCGCGAGGTATCGGCATAGAGGCCCTTGAGCTCGTTCTTGTCGGAGAAGCCGATGGCGTGGACGACGAAGTCGATCCCGCCCCAAACCGATTTCAACGCGTCGAACGTCTCGTCTATCGAGGCGCTGTCCTCCACGTCGCAAGGCAGGACGGTCGTGGCCCCCAGCTTCTCGGCAAGCGGCCTGACGCGGCGGCCGAACGCCTCGCCCTGATAGGTGAAAGCGAGTTCGGCGCCCTGTTGCGCCAATTGCCTGGCGATGCCCCAAGCGATCGAATGATCGTTGGCGACGCCCATCACTAGGCCCCGCTTTCCCTTCATCATACCCACCATGCAATACCCTCGTCTCTTGAGCAGGCGCTCTGTGTCGGCCGGCGCCGGAATGGATCGATCGCGCGTGCCGCTATGCGGAATAGCGCCGGAACACGAGCGTGGCGTTGGTGCCGCCGAAACCGAAGGAGTTCGACAGCACCGTATCGATCGCGGCGTTGTCGATGCGCTCGCGGACGATCGGCACGCCCTCGAATTCCGGATCCAGATGTTCGATATGCGCGCTCTCGCCGATGAAGCGCTCCTGCATCATTAGGATGGAATAGATCGATTCCTGCACGCCGGCCGCGCCCAGGGAATGGCCCGTCAGCGATTTCGTCGAGGTGATCTTCGGAAGATCCTCGCCGAACACCTCGCGGATGGCCCCGATCTCGCGCGAATCGCCGATCGGCGTCGAGGTGCCATGCGTGTTGATGTAGTCGACGCGGTCCGAAACGGTCGAGAGCGCCTGCTTCATGCACCGCACCGCCCCTTCGCCGGACGGAGCCACCATGTCGTAGCCGTCAGAGGTGGCGCCGTAGCCGATGACCTCGGCATGGATGCGCGCGCCGCGCGCCTTGGCGCGCTCCAGTTCCTCAAGCACCAGCACGCCGGCGCCGCCCGCGATGACGAACCCGTCCCGGTCCACGTCGTATGCTCGCGAGGCGACGCTCGGGCGATCGTTATATTTCGTCGACATCGCGCCCATGGCGTCGAAGAGGGAAGACATGGTCCAGTCGAGCTCTTCGTGTCCGCCGGCGAAGACCAGGTCCTGCTTGCCCCACTGGATGAGTTCGTAGGCGTTGCCGATGCAATGCGCCGAGGTCGAGCAGGCCGAGGAGATCGAATAGTTGACGCCGTGGATCTTGAACCAGGTCGCCAGCGTCGCCGAGGCGGAGGAGGACATGGCTTTCGGCACGGCGAAGGGGCCGATGCGCTTCGGGCTCTTGTTGTTCCGCGTGGTGTCGGCCGCTTCCACAATCACGCGGGTCGACGGTCCGCCCGACCCCATCACGATGCCGATGCGGTCGTCGGTGATGCCGTCTTCCTTGAGGCCCGCATCTTCTATGGCCTGCTTCATTGCGACATGGTTCCAGGCGCCGCCCTTCGACAGGAAACGCATGGCGCGCCGGTCGACCAGCTCGGCAAGTTCGGATGCGCCGAGCTTCGGCGCGCCCCAGACCTGGCAGCGGAAGCCATGCTCGGCGAATTCCTCCGAGAAGCTTATTCCCGACTTCGCTTCACGCAGGGATTGCGTCACCTCCCCGGCATTGCTGCCGATGGGCGACACGATCCCCATGCCGGTGACAACCACCCGTCTCATCGCAGGCTCCCGCTAGTGGCGGCGCTTATTCCGCGCCCTGTTTGGATAGGCCGACCTTCAGATCGGTGGCCTTGTAGATGGGGTCGCCATCCGCCTTCAACCAGCCGTCGCCGATCCCGAGCACCAGGCGGCCGCGCATCACCCGCTTGAAGTCGACCCCGTATTCGACCTTCCTGGTGGCGGGCGTCACCATGCCCTTGAACTTCACCTCGCCGGTCGACAGCGCCATGCCCCTGCCGGGTTCGCCCAGCCATCCGAGGAAGAACCCGGTCATCTGCCACAGCGCGTCGAGGCCGAGGCAGCCGGGCATGACCGGGTTGCCGATGAAGTGGCAGGCGAAGAACCACAGGTCCGGTTTGATGTCGAGCTCGGCGCGGATATAGCCCTTGTCGAACTCGCCGCCCGTTTCGCTGATGTGGGTGATGCGGTCGAACATGAGCATCGGCGGCGCCGGAAGCTGCGCATTGCCGGGGCCGAACAACTCGCCCCGGGCGCAGCTCAGCAGGTCTTCATAGTCGTAACTGGATTTCGCACCCGCGATCATGCTGCTCCTACCGTGACGGCCCTGGGGACAACCAGAGGCGGCCGTTCTCCTCCTCGGTTCCCTAACACAGACCCTGGCCTTCCGGAACCGCCGTTGGCTCTAACGTGGGTCCGTCCGGCGGTCAATGCGCCGCCATGCCCATCGGGGGCTAGCTATTGATTGGATCGATCGCCCAGAATATATCAGACCTGTCATTGTTCCGGGCCGGCGCTGTTGTGCGAATGCGCGGAGAGAAAGAAACCGGTGGAGATGAAATCGGCAACCTTGCGCGAAACCGAGAAGATCGAGCGGCGTGTCCGTGAGGCCGGCCTGCGGCCGACACGGCAACGGGTGGCTCTGGCGAATCTGCTCTTTGCGCAGGGCGACAGGCATCTCTCGGCCGAGGAACTGCACGAGGAAGCGATTTCGGCCGGCGTGCCCGTGTCGCTGGCGACCGTCTATAACACGCTGCACCAGTTCACCGAAGCCGGCCTGCTCAGGATCCTCGCGGTGGAGGGGGCCAGGACCTATTTCGACACCAACACCTCCGACCACCACCATTTCTTCGTCGAAGGCGAGAACCGGCTTGTCGACATCGAAATCGAGAAGGGTCCGGTGACGGTCATCAACCTGCCGCCGCCGCCCGAGGGTCTCGAGATCGCCAACGTCGATATCGTCGTCCGCCTGCGCGCGAAACGGCCGGGCAAGGCTTGAAACCGCGCCGGCCCGCCGGCCCTAGTCCTTGATCGTCTCGCCGGGATAGGCGCCCCACACCAGGTTCTGTTCGATCCAGCCGCTGCGGCCGGAGAATTCCATCTCGCACCATTCGCCGTTGCACGACCGGATCGTCCCGATCACGCCCGGCTCCATCAGCGCCACGCTCGAGGCCTTCTTCCTCGGCTCGGCCAGGAGCGGCAGCTGCGCGTCATTGCCCCGCTGCCATGGCGCGATGATGCCGGTGCGACGGCCCGAAAGCAGGCTCTGGTTGACCCAACCCTCCGAACCGTCCGAATCGCGGATTTTTCGCCAGGTGTCGAATTCCTGTAGGATTTCCACCGGCAGCCCTGCCTTCAGGTAGAGCCATTCCACCGGATAGCTGAAGCTCGGTCCGATCCGCGCATTGACCCGCCCCGACTTGAGGCTGACGAAGCGCGGCAGCGGCAGGCCGCTCGGACCGAGCGTCACATTGGTCACTGCCGAGGCCGCCCCGTGCGGATTGGTGACCGTGGCGGAGGCGAAGCCGATGCACAGGACCAGGAATGCCGAAGCTTTTCCGAGAAATACCAGACCACGCACGATGCTACCCCACGCTCGCTCCGGCCGCGGGCTGGCGGGTTCACGGCCGGTTTTTCTTTGTCTTGGACGGCCGCTCTTGTTAGAGGAGAAGGCAGGCCGATTTCGCTTCAAGTCTCGCCTGTCTTGGTTAAAGAGGTCTCAACAGGACCCCGGAGGAAACAATGGCCGGCAGGAAAAAGCCTCTCGTCGTCATCACCCGGAAATTGCCGGATCCCGTCGAGACGAGGATGCGCGAGCTCTTCGACGCGCGGCTGAATGTCGACGACCGGCCGATGACCCAGCCGGAACTCGTAGCGACGGTGAAGGAGGCGGATGTGCTGGTCCCGACCGTCACCGACCAGATCGATTCGGCGCTCATCGAGCAGGCCGGACCGAACCTCAAGATGATCGCCAATTTCGGCAACGGGGTGAACAATATCGACGTGGCCGCGGCCGCCCGCAAGGGCATCGTCGTCACCAACACGCCGAACGTCCTGACCGAGGACACCGCCGACATGACCATGGCGCTGCTGCTCGCCGTGCCGCGCCGGCTGACCGAAGGCGCCGGCCTGCTCGATGCGGACGGCAAATGGGCGGGCTGGTCGCCGACCTGGATGCTCGGCCGGCGCATCTGGGGCAAGCGGCTCGGCATCGTCGGCATGGGCCGCATCGGCACGGCGGTCGCCCGCCGCGCCAAGGCCTTCGGCCTTTCCATCCACTACCACAACCGCCATCACGTCGCGCCGGCGATCGAGGAGGAACTCGAGGCCACCTATTGGGAAAGCCTCGACCAGATGCTGGCGCGCATGGACATCATCTCGGTCAACTGCCCCTCGACGCCCGCGACCTTCCACCTGCTCTCGGCGCGCCGGCTCGCGCTTCTCCAGCCGACCGCCTACATCGTCAACACCGCGCGCGGCGAAATCATCGACGAGAACGCGCTGGCGAAGATGATCCAGGAAGGAAAGCTTGCGGGCGCGGGGCTCGACGTCTTCGAGCACGAGCCGGCCGTCAACCCGAAGCTCGTGAAGCTCGCCGCGAAAGGCAAGGTCGTGCTCCTGCCGCATATGGGCTCGGCGACGATCGAAGGGCGCATGGACATGGGCGAGAAGGTCATCATCAACATCCGCGCCTTCTTCGACGGCCACCGCCCCCCGGACCGGGTGCTGCCGAACAGGGTGTGAGGGGAGTGCCGCAGGGCGATCAGCGCGAGAGCTTCGACTCCCTCTCCGATTTGCTTCGCAAATCACCTCTCCCCCGATTGACGGGGGAGAGGATCGCGGCCGCAAGCTTGGCGCCTATCTTCTCCCTCACGACGTGGGGAGAGGTGTCCGCGAAGCGGACGGAGAGGGGGCAAGCCATCATTCTGGGAAGCTTTGAAGTCAGCACGCTTTCGCACTGATCCTGCCGTCGCCGCGCACCGTAACATGAAGCCCGCTGAACGCCCCATGCCTCTCCCGGTCGAGCCGGATGGCCGGCGGATGCGGCCAGCCCATCTCGCGGGCGACGATCAGCCCGAGAAGCAGGATCGCGTCGGGTTGATGTAGCACAAGCGCGGCGGGCGCCAGGCCGGCCCGCACCAGTTCGAGCAGGACCGCCGACGCCGACGACGATCCGATCGTGCCCGGCAGGAAGAGCACGCGATCGGCCACGCACGCACCGATCTGTGGATGGCGCGGATCGGCGATGCGGCCGGTCTTCGGATCGACGCCTCCCCAGAAGCTGATCGGCTGGCTCAGGATCAGGGCCTCGCCACGCGCTTCCGAGGCCGCCGCGATCAAGACTTCACCCTCTTCCGCGACGCTCACGGCCGGGGCCCCGAAATGCGCGGCTTGCCGGTGACCGCGCTCTCCACGCAATCGGCGAGCGATGCGTAGAGGACCGAGTAGCCGGTATTCGCCGGCGCGTAATGTGCGAACTTTCCCGAATTCGTCATCAGCACACCGCCCTTGAGCGGCTCGAGGATCGGCGTGACGACAACGCAGGTATCCGCGACGATCACCACGCCGACGGCTTCGAGCGCCTTGCGGCTTCCCCGCCGCTCCAGCTCGGCAAGCAGATGGCGGCCCGTGCAGGCATAGACGGGGACGGCGAGCCGGCGGCCCGCGATCAGCCGTTCCAGCGTGGAGAATTCGGCGAGCGACAGGTGCGGACTGCCGATCGCCACCGCATCGATCCTGTCCGGCCTCTCCGCCGTGGAGAGTCTCGCCTGTGCCGCGCGCACCATTGCATCGGTCACGCGGATTTCCGCCTCGAACTTCGACTCGCCGCCGGCGGTAAAGCCCGCCTTCGCCTCGGGCGTGACGCCATCCATATGGAAGAGCCCGACCGCACCGGAGGATGCCGCCGCCGCGCCGAATGCCTTCAGCGCATCCTCGCCGGGATCGCGTCCGACGCCGGTCACCATGCCGACCGTCTCGCCGATCTCGCGTCCATAGAGGCTGCCGAGGATCGGCCAGGCGATTTCGGCGCCGAGAAAGTCCGCGCCCAGACCGGAGAGATCGAAGCGAACGGTGGGCCGGCGGTTCTCGGTGCGGTGGAGGCCATAGTCCGGCGCGCGACCGGCGATGGCGCAGGCGATGTCGAGGAAATCGCCGTAGCGGTTGGTGCGCGCGCCGAGGACGGAATTGCAGAATACGACCGCGTTCGACT
>JBQCFH010000294.1:0-3918 GCA_051959385.1 Rhizobiaceae bacterium
ATGGATCGCGCGATCGATAGTATCTGAAGCGCGGAACCTTATGGGCCCGAAATTATTATTGTGACAAAGCAGGCATTTACTGGAGTTCGATGTCTCAATTCGCACAAATCGCGGCCCCGTTTCCGCCAAGCCGAGGATCGAAGTCGGTGCCGCAGGCAGGCCCGAACCGATTCCGCCGCGGCTGCACGCTCTCGCCAAGGAATTGCAGGACGCGCTGATCGGGCTTCGGGAGGTTGCTTCCGCTCCGGAGGCCGCATCTTCCAATTCGGACCGGTAAAGCCAGTCAGGTTCTCTCCTCGACAGGCTGATCGCCATATCCGCGGGCCGGAACAATTGCCGACCTCGCGGATTGTGTCTCGCCATGCCCCATTTCTTGTTACCACTAGCCCTTCGCCCGATGGAGGCGAAGACGGCGGATGCGATCCCCGACGAGGGCGGGCCCTGGCAGTACGAACCGAAGTGGGACGGCTTCCGCTGCCTCGTCTTCAAGGACGGCCAGGAGGTCGAGCTCAGGGCGAAATCGGGCAAGCCGCTCAGCAGGTACTTTCCGGAGGTGCTTGCATCATTTCGGGCGGTGGCCCCGGCGCGCTTCGTGCTGGACAGCGAGCTGATCATCGAGGTCGACGGCCGCAGCTCGTTCGAAGCCCTCCAGCTGCGGCTGCATCCCGCCGAGAGCCGCATACGCAAGCTGGCGTCGGAGACTCCGGCCACAGCCGTTCTTTTCGATCTCCTGGCCACGCAGGACGACGCCAAGCTGCTCGAGCAGCCCCTTTCGAAACGGCGATCGGTCCTCGAGGACATGATGGCGCGGCTCGACCCCGATGCGCACCGTCTTTCTCCGGTGAGCCGCGATCTCAAGACCGCCAGGGCCTGGCTGGCGGACAAGTCTGGCCGCACGGACGGCGTCATTGCGAAGCTGCTGAACGAGCGCTATCTCCCCGGCGAACGCGCAATGATCAAGGTGAAGCGCCTCAGAAGCGCGGACTGCGTGGTCGGCGGCTTTCGTTACCTGAGCAGCCGGCCGCAGGTCGGATCGCTTCTGCTCGGCCTCTACGGCGAGGACGGCCGGCTCGACCATGTGGGATTTACCTCGACCATCGCGAACACCGAGCGCGGCGCGCTGACGCGCAAGCTCCAATCCATGAAGGCGCCTTCCAGTTTTACCGGACGGTCGCCAGGCGGTCCCAGCCGATGGAGCACCGAGCGTTCCGGGGACTGGGTGGCGGTAAGACCGGAACTGGTCGTGGAGGTGCGCTACGACCACGTCACCGACTGCCGCTTCAGGCATGGCACCAAGCTTCTGCGCTGGCGACCAGACAAATCCCCGAAGCAATGCACGTTCGAGCAGATCTCGTGAACCTGCAGCTTCGCCGGGCCCTTCTCGGCGGGCCGCTTGTCCCGATCCCGACGCACCTTGCGCCGGCGGGGGAACAACCGGCAAGCTTTTTCGGTTAGGTGGCCTGATCCGCGGAAATGGATGATCCCGATGGAACGGTCAGGCATCTCATCCACTGCAAGCATAGCCGGACACCCGATCCATCCGATGCTTGTCCCGTTTCCGATTGCCTGCTTCGTCGGCACGCTTTTGACGGACATCACCTACTGGCGAACCTCCGAGATGATGTGGGCCGATTTCTCGGCCTGGCTGGTCACCGTCGGGGTGATCATGGGCTATCTCGCCGCAATTGTCGGCCTGATCGATTTCCTTGGCAATCGCGCCATTCGCCGGCAGTCGCCGGCATGGCCTCACGTGATCGGCAATCTGATCGCTCTCGTCCTGGCGACATTCAACATGCTGATCCACACGCGCGACGCCTGGACGTCGGTGGTGCCATGGGGGATCGTGCTGTCCGCGGTCGTGGTCGTCATCCTTCTTTTCACCGGCTGGATGGGCTGGTCGATGGTGTACCGACATCGCGTAGGAGTCTCCGTCGATGCCTGACCGGGCAAATCTCCGCCGGCGGCTTTCGCTCGCCTGCTGCATAAGCGCCGTCCTGACGCTCAGCGCCTACGGCGACGAGCCCTTCGATATCCAAAGCCAGATCGGGCCGAATCCGAAGCTGCCCGAGATACAGCAATATCTCTTTCCGCCGATGCATCTCGCCTCCGTCGTCGGCTGGAAGAAGGGCGAAACGCCGGAAGTGGCGAGCGGCCTCAAGATAGAAGCGTTCGCCACCGGCCTGCAGCATCCGCGGTCGCTCTACGTCCTGCCGAACGGCGACATCCTTGTCGTGGAATCGAAATCGCCCGGCGTGGAGCCGATCAAGCGGCCCAAGGACATCGTGACCGGATGGATCGAATCGATGGTGACATCCGGCGACGACAGCGGCCCGAGCAACCGCATCACCTTGTTGCGCGACGCCAACGGGGACGGAAAGCCGGAGACGCGCGATGTCTTTCTCGACCACCTCAACTCGCCTTTTGGCGTGGCACTGGTCGGCGGAGACCTTTATGTCGCGAATACCGATTCGATCATGCGCTATCCCTATAAGGAAGGGGATACCAGGATCACGGATCCAGGCACGCCTCTGACGCCCTTGCCCGGAGGACCGATCGACCATCACTGGACGAAGAGCCTTGTGGCGAGCCGCGACGGCAAGCTGCTTTACGTGGGCGTCGGCTCCAATTCCAACATCACCGAAAACGGCATGCAGGCGGAAAAGAACCGGGCCGCGATCTGGGAAGTCGACCGCGCGACCGGACGCTGGCGGATATTCGCCAGCGGCCTGCGGAACCCGAACGGGCTGAGTTGGGAGCCGCAGAGCGGCGCCTTGTGGACCGTCGTCAACGAACGCGACGAACTCGGCCCGAACCTCGTTCCCGACTACATGACCTCGGTCAAGGAGGGCGGCTTCTACGGCTGGCCCTACAGCTACTACGGCCAGCATGTCGATCCGCGCGTGCATCCGCAGCGGCCGGACCTGGTGAAGAAGGCGATCGTGCCGGACTATGCGTTGAGTTCGCATGTCGCACCGCTGGGGCTCGCCTTCTACACCGGCACGAGCCTGCCTGCGAAATACCGCGGCGGGGCCTTCGTCGGCGAGCACGGAAGCTGGGACCGCAGCAAGTTCAATGGCTACAAGGTCGTGTTTGTGCCTTTCAGCGGCGGCAAGCCGAGCGGGAAGGCAGAGGACGTGGTCACCGGCTTCCTCAACAAGGATGGAAAGGCCCGCGGCAGGCCCGTCGGCGTGGCGATCGACAAGACGGGAGCGCTCCTGATCGCCGACGACGTCGGCAATACGGTGTGGCGCGTCACAGCCTCCGGGCCATCCTCCTGATGTGAGCGTCGCGTGCCGGCCGCGGACGGCACGGAATCATTTCGATCGCGGCTGTCGATGCTCCGATCCAGCGATCGAGAAGCTCCCCTCCCGTTGCCTTACGACCGCCTCGGCCAGCGTCCGGGCGGCGTTCCGCACTTCTTCCTGAACCGCCAGATCCGCGTCGAGCTCCTCATGGCTCATCCCGTACGGTTTCCAGTATCCGATATAGCGGTCGAGTTCGGCATCCGGCCCCGCGGGCGCCAGTTGCATGTAGCGCAGCCAATCCGAGAGGGACCGCCTGACGCTCGATGCGCCTTCCACGTCGCCGTGGACGACGATCGAATAGAGCCGCCCGGCCAGGTGACGGGGATAGTCCCAGCCTCCGGCTTCGATCGCCTTCGCCTCGTCGGCGTGCTTGCCGTGCGTCAGTGTGGGATCGGGATTTCCCCCGTCGGCGCAGACCAGGCGGTCCATCATGAGCTTGACGGGGGAGGACACCTGATACCAGTTGACCGGAGTGACCACCATGATGCCGTGCGCCTCAACCCACATCGGATAGATGTCGTTCATCCAGTCGTGGATCTGCCCGAGCGAATGGTTCGGGTAGCACGAACAGGGCCAGTGGCAGAGGACGGGAGAGGTCGAGAAACAGGCTTTG
>JBQCFH010000295.1:0-10948 GCA_051959385.1 Rhizobiaceae bacterium
GTTTTGAACGCGCGATATCGCGCACGCCGATCGAGATGTGGTCGAACATGCCGCTCTCCTGTTGCCGCCGATGCCGGCCGGACGATCGCAAGTCTCGCGACGCGATCGCCGCAATTCAGGACATAGGCGGCCGCTACAGGAAATGCCAGCGGCGAGCAGGCAAGCCGACGCGAACGTGGACAGAATCAGGCGGGCAATCCCTCCAACCCATTCTTTCCATTCGTCATTCACAATTTCACCATTCACTCTTCTCCACGCATTCCGCCGCTCTGCCATAATCCATGGCAGTCGCTCCCAACGGGAACACCGATCATGACGGTGGTTTGGTGGGGAGGGACCGGTGCCTCCGGCGGTGGGTTAGCGTGACCCGGGCTTATAAGGAGGCGGTCGTCGGCCTTGGCGCCGGCGGTCGGAAAGAGAGCCGGCGGGCGCGGTAGGTGCCGTGCCAGTCATTTAATTTGAGAGGCATGGCCTCGCGCCCGCTTCCCGGTTCTTTGACAATGGCCAGACGGTGGATACCGGGCGTGGCGAGGATGAACCATATCCAAAATGCAGGCGTGGAGATGGGGCAATGTCGGACGGGAGCATCCGGGCGAACGAACGAACCACCAGCGAGACGAGGCCCGAGACACGCATCCCGAACGAAAGATGCCGAGAGTTGATTCCCGCCCCGCCGGCGGATTTTCACCCGCAACGACCCAAACGGCCGGGATGCTTTTGCACTCTTGCTATTTTTGCGGCTATCCATTTGATATTTCACCTGAAAATAGCTCATGGAAATACGCGTCGGCATTGGAGTCCGCCGCACCTTTCCTATATAAGGAGCGAGTGATTCCCAATCAGGATCGTGATCCGTTTTGACCGACCAGACGACACCCACTGGCCCGGCGGGGCCATCGGACATAGAGCCGGTTTCCATCATCGAGGAAATGCAGCGTTCCTATCTCGATTACGCCATGAGCGTGATCGTCAGCCGGGCGCTGCCGGACGTGCGCGACGGGCTGAAGCCGGTGCATCGGCGCATCCTCTACGCCTCCTATGAGAGCGGCTATCACTGGAACCGCAAATATGTGAAGTCGGCGCGTCCCGTTGCCGACGTGATGGGTAAGTACCACCCGCATGGCGATGCCTCGATCTATGACGCGCTGGTACGCATGGCGCAGGATTGGTCCATGCGCGTGCCGCTCATCGACGGGCAGGGCAATTTCGGCTCGATCGACGGCGATCCGCCGGCGGCGATGCGCTACACCGAATCGCGGCTGACCAAGGTCGCGCACGAGCTCCTGGAGGACATCGACAAGGAGACGGTCGATTTCCAGGACACCTATGACGCCGCGGCGCAAGAACCGAAAGTCCTTCCGGCCCGCTTTCCCAATCTTCTCGTCAATGGCTCCGGCGGCATCGCCGTCGGCATGGCCACCAACATCCCGCCGCACAATCTGACCGAAGTGGTCAATGGCTGCATCGCGCTGATCGACAATCCGGCGATCCAGCTGCCGGAACTGATGGAGATCATTCCCGGGCCGGACTTCCCGACGGGCGGCCTGATCCTTGGCCGGGCGGGCATCTATAGCTCCTATTCAACCGGACGCGGCTCCATCGTCATGCGCGGCAAGGTGCATTTCGAGACCATCCGCGGCGACCGCGAAGCGATCATCGTCACCGAGGTGCCCTTCCAGGTCAACAAGGCGGCCATGCAGGAGAAGATGGCCGAACTGGTGCGCGAGAAGCGGATCGAGGGCATCTCCGACATACGCGACGAGAGCGACCGGCAGGGCTATCGCGTGGTCATCGAGCTGAAGCGCGAGGCGGTCGCCGATGTCGTGCTCAACCAGCTCTATCGCTATACGCCGCTGCAGACCTCCTTCGGCGCCAACATGGTGGCGCTGAACGGCGGCAAGCCGGAGCAGATGACGCTGCTCGACATGCTGCGCGCCTTCGTCTCGTTCCGCGAGGAGGTCGTGGCGCGGCGCACGCGCTACCTGCTCCGGAAGGCGCGCGAGCGCGCCCACGTGCTGGTCGGACTGGCAATCGCGGTCGCCAATATTGACGAGGTCATACGGCTGATCCGCGCCGCGCCCGATCCGCAGACCGCACGCGAGCAGTTGATGACGCGGCGCTGGCCGGCCGGCGACGTCTCGGCGCTCATCACGCTGATCGACGATCCGCGCCACCGCATCAATGAGGACGGCACCTACAATCTGTCCGAAGAGCAGGCGCGCGCCATCCTCGACTTGCGCCTGCAGCGGCTGACAGCGCTCGGCCGTGACGAGATCGCCGACGAATTGAACAAGATCGGCGTCGAGATCGCCGACTATCTCGACATTCTCGGCTCCCGGGCGCGCATCCAGAGAATAGTCAAGGACGAGCTCGTTGCCTTGCGCGACGAATTCGGCACGCCCCGCCGTACCGAAATCGTCGAAGGCGGCGCGGACATGGAGGACGAGGACCTCATCCAGCGCGAGGACATGGTGGTCACCGTCACTCATGGCGGCTACATCAAGCGCGTGCCGCTCTCCACGTACCGGGCGCAGGCGCGCGGCGGCAAGGGCCGTTCCGGCATGTCGACGCGCGACGAGGATTTCGTCACGCGTCTGTTCGTCGCCAACACGCATACGCCTGTGCTGTTCTTCTCCTCGCGCGGCATCGTCTACAAGGAGAAGGTCTGGCGGCTGCCGGTCGGCACGCCCCAGGCACGCGGCAAGGCCCTCATCAACATGCTGCCGATCGAGAATGGCGACCGCATCACGGCCATCCTGCCGCTGCCGGAAGACGAGAACAGCTGGGGCGAACTCGACGTGATGTTCGCCACCACCCGCGGCACGGTGCGCCGCAACAAGCTCTCCGACTTCGTCCAGGTGAACCGCAACGGCAAGATCGCCATGAAGCTCGAGGAGGAGGGCGACGAGATCCTCAATGTCGAGACCTGCACGGAAAACGACGACGTGCTGCTGACGGCGAATTCCGGACAGTGCATCCGCTTCCCGGTCACCGATGTGCGCGTCTTCGCCGGCCGCAATTCGATCGGCGTGCGTGGCATCTCGCTTGGCCACAGCGACCGTGCGATCTCCATGACGATCCTCGGCCATGTGGACGCATCGCCTGCCGAACGCTCAGCCTATCTGAAGCGTTCGGTGGCGGAGCGCCGCCTGGCGGCGGGCGAGGGCGAGGAAGAGGACATCGCCCTCACCAACGAGGATATAGGCGAGGAGACGGATCTTTCGGAAGACCGCTATCAGTATCTGAGGGAGCGCGAGCAATTCGTGCTGACGGTGACCGAACTCGGCTACGGCAAGCGCTCCTCCTCCTACGATTTCCGCCTGACCAGCCGCGGCGGCAAGGGCATCCGCGCCACCGATGTTTCCAAGGTGGATGAGATCGGCCGGCTGGTTGCGGCGTTCCCGGTCGCCAATGACGACCAGATCATGCTGGTTTCGGACGGCGGCACGGTGATCCGGGTGCCGGTTCACAATATCCGCTTCGCCAGCCGCGCCACCAAGGGCGTGACCATCTTCACCACGGCCGAAGGCGAGAAGGTCGTATCGGTGGAGCGGATTTCGGAGCCCGAGGGAACGGAAGAAGAGGGAAATAACGGAAACGGCGCCGCGGAAGCCTGAAAGCTTCCGCAACGCCGTTCCATGAAACTCGATACAGGGATACTGCGTACCGGCTTCCTGCCGGTGGTTACTTCATAATATACCGGTTCAGCGACTTGTTTCGCTGATCCAGTCGAACCTTCTCTGCTTCCTGGTGAAGCCCGAAAGCGGTAGCGATAAGCATGGCCAAGGTCATGGCCGCGGCAAGCATGACAATCATCATGATCGTGTACTCCTTGCCTCAACAACGGGCACGGCTCGATTTGGTTTCATCGAGGATGAGGAAGCTTGCGCCACCGTCCCTGAAGCGTTGCTGGCATCGCCATTCATCTGCGGTTCATGAAGGCGGAATACAAGATCGCGCCGCAACGCGCCGGGCCGACACTTTTATTTGAATGAGCCGGTGTGGCCGCTCAACCACACCGGCGTTTTCCGGAGAAGGTGATCAGTGCCGGGCGACCGCGTAGTCGCGCAGCACGTTCTGCTCGAGCTCCAGCTCGTCCAGCCGATAGCGGACGACGTCGCCGATGCTGACGATGCCGATCAGCCGCTTGCCGTCCACGATCGGCACATGGCGGATGCGCCGGTGCGTCATGAGCTTCGCGACATGGGCAAGGCTTTCGTCCGGAGGACAGGTTACGACGACGCCCGTCATCAGCTCGCGAACCGTCCGGTTGAGAATGTCCGGGCCGTGCTCGGCGAGGCCATGCGCGACGTCCCGCTCGGAAATGATGCCGTCCACCGTGTTGCCGGACTCGCTGACGACCAGCGCCCCGATCCGCTCGAGGCGCAATCGCTGTACGAGATTTTCGATGCTCTCGTCCGGGCGGACCGTATGGACCTTTTCGCCGTTTTTCGCCGCGAGAATGTCAGAAACACGCATGAATGGGCTCCTTTCCTTTGCGTACGCGCCGCTGCTGGCTGCTGTCGCGATGTCGGAGCCGCGAGGCGGCGAATACATCGTACAATATAGCAATCAATCGCGGCGATTGCAGGTGGATTGCTTGCGCCGAGAGCGGGGCCGTGCATTGATCGCCGGTCTTCGCCCGATGGAGTCCCGCATGCCGGAAGCGACCCCCCTTCTTTCCTATGCGCTTGCCTGTTTCGTGATCATCATCGTGCCGGGTCCGACGGTGACGGTGGTGATCGCGAATTCGATGAAATACGGAACGCGGGCCGGCCTGCTGAACGTGCTCGGCACCCAGATCGGCCTGATCACGATGATCGCCGTGCTGGCGCTCGGTCTTTCCGCGATCGTCGCCAGGTTGGGTAATGTCTTCGACATATTGCGCCTGGCGGGCGCCGCCTACCTGATCTGGCTCGGCATCAGGCTGTGGCGCTCGGACGGCAATCTCGGGAAGATCGAATCGGGCGTGAGGAAGCCGCGCTCTTTCGCGCTGCAGGGTTTTCTGGTGATCTGGTCCAATCCGAAGGCGCTCTTCTTCTTCGGAGCTTTCATTCCGCAGTTCATCGACCCGGCGGGGAACACGGCCATGCAGACCGTCGTCTACGGCGTGATCTTCATGGCGTTCGCCACGATCTTCGACGGGCTCTATGCGGTGGCTGCGGGGAGCGCCGGAAGCTGGCTCTCGCGCAGCCGTGTGCGCGTTGCCGAGAGGATCGCCGGGAGCTGCCTGATCGGCGGCGGCGTTTGGCTGGCCTTGGCGCGCCGCTGAATGGAGCCGCGGCCCGCCGGCAATGCGGCTCCGGAAGTCGGAAATTGCCTTTGCCCCGCAGGCCGGATAGAAGCGGCGCGATGAGCGCGCGCATTGCCATATATGGCGGGTCGTTCGATCCGCCGACCAACGGACACATCGATGTCCTCAAGGCGTCGCTCGCGATCGCCGACGAGGTGATCGTGGCGATCGGCCTGCATCCGGGCAAGACGCCGCTCTTTTCCTTCGAGGAGCGCGTCGAGCTGATCGAAACTTCCGCCAAGGCCGAACTCGGAGGAGAGCACGGGCGAATCAAGGTCGTCGCTTTCGACGGGCTCCTGATCGAAGCCAGCCGCGAGCATGGCGCCTCGATCATGATCCGCGGCCTGCGCGACGGCACCGATCTCGACTACGAGATGCAGATGGCCGGCATGAACGAAACGATGGCGCCGGAGTTGCAGACCGTGTTCCTGCCGGCAAGCCCCTCGGTCAGAACCATTACCGCCACATTGGTGCGCCAGATCGCGTCGATGGGCGGAGACATCCGCCCCTTCGTGCCGGCCCTCGTCGCCGTCGCGATCAAGAAGAAGTTCGCATCCGCCGGCTGAGCGTGCTCGCGCACGCCCGCCGATGATTTTCATACCAGGAGACATTCATGCAGCTTTCCCGGCGCGCACTGTTCGCCACCGTATTGATCGGCGCCTTTTCCTTTGCGGCTCCTTCGTTCGCGGCCGACCCGGAAAACACGATGATCATCACGCTCAAGGATGGCGATGTGACGATCGCGCTCCGGCCTGACCTTGCGCCCAAGCATGTCGCCCAGATCAAGAAGCTGGTGCGTTCCGGCGCCTATGACGGCGTGGCCTTCCACCGCGTGATCGCCGGTTTCATGGCGCAGACGGGCGACGTCAAGTACGGCAACACCAAGAAAGGCTACAACGCGGAACTCGTCGGCACCGGCGGCTCGGACCTGCCCGATCTCCCCGCCGAGTTCTCCAAGGAACCCTATGTGCGCGGCACGGTCGGCATGGCCCGCGCACAGGACCCGAATTCGGCGAACTCGCAATTCTTCATCATGTTCGCGCCGGCCCCCTCGCTTCAGGGCGACTACACGGTGGTCGGCAATGTCGAGAGCGGCATGGAGTTGGTCGACCGGATCAAGAAAGGCGATCCGGCGCAGAACGGCGCGGTCGAAAATCCCGACAGCATGATCAAGGTTCGCATCGCCTCCGATGCGGCGAAGAAATAGCAAGAAAGGAAAAGTCCCGTGGCTGAGATCAAGGATCCCGAGAACACCATCCTGATGGAGACGACCAAGGGCAACGTCGTGATCGAGCTTTTTCCCGAGCTCGCTCCGGGCCATGTCGCTCGAATCAAGGAGCTGACGCGCGAGGGCGCCTATGACGGCGTCGTTTTCCATCGCGTTATCGACGGCTTCATGGCGCAGACCGGCGATGTTCAATACGGCAAGAGCGGTTCGTCGTCCTTCAATCCCGGCCGCGCCGGCATGGGCGGGTCGGACAAGCCGGACCTGAAAGCTGAGTTTTCCAACATGAATCACGGGCGCGGCACCTGCTCCATGGCTCGCGCGCAGAACCCCAACTCGGCGAATTCGCAGTTCTTCATCTGCTTCGACGATGCGAGCTTCCTCAACCGTCAATATTCCGTCTGGGGCCAGGTGATCGAGGGCATGGAGAACGTGGACAAGATCAAGCGCGGCGAGCCCGTGCAGGACCCGGACAGGATCGTGTCCATGAAGGTGGCGGCGGACGCGGCGTGAGAGTGCGCCCGGCCTCTTGCCTTCGCCGCGGGCGGAGGCCATAACGCGGCATGCACCGAGGTCGTCCATGAAAGAATTCCTGACGCAGTTTTTCACCTGGTGGAACGGGCAGACGCTCGGCACGCGCTTTCACACATGGCGCTACGGCACGCGCGTCGGCGAGGATGCGCAGGGCAATGTCTATTACGAGGGCGGCACCGATTCGGAAGGCCGCACCAGGCGCTGGGTGATCTATAACGGCTATTCGGAAGCGTCCCGGATTCCGCCCGGCTGGCATGGCTGGATCCATCACAAGGTGGACACCCCGCCGACCGAGGAGAACTACAAGCCGCGGGAGTGGCAGAAGCCGCACCTGCCGAACCTGACCGGTACGCCGGCCGCGTACCGGCCCAAAGGCTCATTGCTCGGCAACCGCCACCGCCCGCGCGTCGACGGCGATTACGACGCCTGGACGCCCGGCGGCTGAGGCGATTTGCGCGACGCGTTTCCAGCGCGGCGGTATTTTCTCGCCACAATTGCGGGTTACCTGGAAACGGTTCGCGTGGCGGCGGCGCGGGCATACGTTCAGGGCGTCGCGGGCAAGTTCCGGCTACTCATGACACGTTCGGTCCGTCATCTATCGATCTCGCTTGCGGGAAGGGGCCTCGGCGCGCTTCTCGTTCTGGGCATGGCTGGCGCGGCGCATGCCGAACGCATCAAGAACCCGGTCGCCGAGTTCGCCGGGATCGACAAGATCACCGGCCGCATCATCACCTTTGACGCTTATGTCGGGGAGACGGTGCAGTTCGGTGCGCTCCAGGTGACGCCGCGCGTCTGCTATTCGGCGCCCGACACGGAGGAACCCAAGACTGATTCCTTCGTCGAGGTCGACGAGATCACGCTCGACCGCAAGATAAGGCGCATCTTCACAGGCTGGATGTTCGCGGAGAGCCCCGGCCTCAATGCGGTGGAGCATCCGATCTACGACGTTTGGCTGAAATCCTGCAAGCTGACCTCGGACGTGCCGATCCCGAAGGGCGACAAGGCGGCCGAAGAGGCCGCTGCGGCTGCCGCTGCCGCCAAGAAGAACCCGCCGGCCGAGAAGCCGCAGGCCCCGAAGGCGGGCGATCAGGTCGGCCCCTCGTTCGATCAGGACGACAACACCCCGCCGCCCGCCGATCTGGACGATTGATCCTGGGCTTGCGGGCTCGGGCTCGTCTGACTTTCTCCGCCCCCTCATCCGGCCGCTTCGCGGCCACCTTGTCTCCGGCGGGGAGAAGAGGGAGCGCGCATATGAAAATACCCCCACCCCTAACCCCTCCCCACAAGGGGGAGGGGAACTTGTGCCGGCGCTGCACCGCGCAAACCTCGACGATTTTAGCTGGGAAGGCGGTGCCGGCGTCTCCCTCCCCCTTGTGGGGAGGGGACAGGGGTGGGGTAAACGGCCAAGCAAATTCCATAGGGCGCCGCCACATTTTATGCGTTCACCCATCCGCATCCGGCTCGCGCCGGCGGCGGCTTCTGCCGAACGTATAGCCCGTCTCGACGGCGGTGTTGCCGAATTTGTCGCGTAGCCGGTCGATCGCACCTTCGGCCATGGCGCGCTTCCGTGCCTGCATGTCGACCAGGTCGGGCGGATCGGCCTTTTCCTCGCCCGTGAGATCGCTGACACCGATGCCGATCAGCCTGTAGCGCGTGCCGTCGGCCTCCTTGCGAAGGAGGTCGAGCCCGGTCTGGAAGATGCGGTCGGCGAGGCGGGTCGGGTCGCCGAGGCGGCGGTTGCGGGTTCGTATCTGGAAATCCTGTGACTTCAGCTTCAGCACCACGGTGCGGCCAGCGATGCCCGCTTTCTTCAGCCGTGCCGACACGCGCTCGGAGAGGCCGCGCAGGATGGGAACGAGGTCGGGAAGCGAGGCAAGGTCCGTGTCGAAGGTCGTCTCCGCGGAAACGCTCTTGGTCTCGCGGTCCGCATGGACGCGCCGCTCGTCCTGCCCGCGGGAGAGGTGATAGAGCCGGTCGCCCATCGTGCCGTAGCGCTTCATGAGCTCGCCGCGCTCCATGCGCTGGAGCTGGCCGATGCTGCGGATGCCGTCTTTTTCGAGCGTGGCCGCGAAGGCCTTGCCGACGCCCCAGATCAGCGTCACCGGCTGACCGGATAGGAACTCGAGCGCCTCGGCCTCGCCGATGACGGCGAAGCCGCGGGGCTTGCGGAAATCGGACGCCACCTTGGCCAGGAACTTGCAGTAGGAAAGCCCGACCGAAACGGTGATCCCGAGTTCCTTCTCGACCCTGAGCGCGAAGCGGCCGAGCACCAGCGCCGGCTGCAACCCGTGCAGTCGCTCCGTGCCGGTGAGGTCGAGGAAAGCCTCATCGATCGACAGCGGCTCGACCAGCGGGGTCAGCTCGTTCATCATGGCGCGCACGTCGCGCCCGACCCGGACATATTTCTCCATGTTCGGCTTGATGACGACGGCCTGCGGGCAGGCAGCGAGCGCCTTGAACATCGGCATCGCAGAACGCACCCCGTGGATGCGCGCGATGTAGCAGGCCGTCGCGACGACGCCCCGCTTGCCGCCGCCGACGATGACCGGCTTATCCTTGAGTTCCGGATTGTCGCGCTTTTCCACCGCCGCGTAGAAGGCATCGCAGTCGATATGCGCGAGGCTCAGCCGGTAAAGCTCCGGATGGCTGACAATGCGCGGGCTGCCGCAACTGTCGCAGCGTCGGACCGGCTGCCGCTGCACGGTCAGGCAATCGCGGCAGAAACCGCGATCCGGATCGTTGACAGAGGGCGAAGCGCTTGCGAACATAAAGAGAACGGTTCGGCTTTCCTGTGATCTGCCGAATCCGGTTCATAGCACAAGAGCATGGCGAGATAGACGGGCCGATGGCGATCTCCACGGAACTGCTGACACCGGCGCGCTGGCCGGATTTCGAGGATCTGGTCGGCAAGCAGGGCGCCTGCTACGGATGCTGGTGCACGGCCTTCCGGCTGCCGCCTGCAACGCGGCGGGAAAACAATCACGAGCGCAACAAGGACCATATGCGCCAGCGCGTGGAGGAAGGCCCGCCGCCCGGAATCCTGGCATTCGACGAGGGAAGGGCGGTCGGCTGGATGGCGGTCGGACCGCGTCCGGACGTGCCGCAGTGGAACAATGCCGGCCGCGCCTCGGCGCCGCTCGGTCAGGCCGAGGCGGAGGACCCGTCCGTCTGGGCCATCTCCTGTTTCTTCGTGCGCTCCGGCGCCCGCGGCAAGGGCCTGACCCACAGGCTCGTAGCTGCCGGCATAGAGCACGCGCGGCGCTCCGGCGCGCGGTATCTAGAGGCCTGTCCGATGGATCAGTCGAAGAGTTCGCGCTCGACGGGACTGTGCGTCGGCTCGACGCGGGTATTCGAGAAGGCAGGCTTCGCGAGGATGGCCGAGCGCAAGCCCGGCCGGCCGCTCATGCGGCTGGTGCTTTGAGAATGGTTGTGGGCCCCGGACGCTCGGCGCGTCTTTTTACCCCCACCCCTGTCCCCTCCCCACAAGGGGGAGGGAGACGCCGACATCGCTTTTCCCGCTGAAATCGTCGAAATTTGCGCCATGCGGCGTCGGAGCAAAGTCCCCCTCCCCCTTGTGGGGAGGGGTTAGGGGTGGGGGTATTTCCAAACGCGATAGCCCTCCCCGTCGAGTGGAGGTAGCCGAAGGGCCGGAGGGGTGAAGCAAATCAAGGAATTCGACGGTTTACTATATCCGTTCAGACGCCCAGCGCCTCGGCGATCCTCGGCCGGGCCTCGCGCCAGTCCATCACGATCGTGATCCCCTGCTCGTCGAAAGGCGGCAGCAGCGGGCGCAGCGAATTGTCCGCCATCAGATGGAAGAGCGCCGCATCAGGCACGCTTTCCCGCGCCGAAAGGAGGTTGCGCGGCTGGTCGTCGATGAACGCGACGGGACGGCC
>JBQCFH010000296.1:0-4826 GCA_051959385.1 Rhizobiaceae bacterium
TGACTGGCACGGCGACATACCGCGCCCGCCGGCTCTCTTTTCGACCGCCGCCTTCTCTCGAAGGACGACAGCCGCCTCCATCTGAGCCCGGGTCACGTTAACCCACCGCCGCAGGCGCCGGTCCCTCCCCGCCTAACCACCGTCATGATCGGCGTTCCCGCGGGAGGGACTGCGAACAAGGATAAGGGAGGCGCGGAAGACGTGGATAAAAACAACGAAAGGAAAATGCGGAACGGCCCGAGACCGCCGTCTCACGAGCCTGGCAGGCGCAATCCCATCCACGTTTTCGCCGCCCCCCGCAATGCGCGTCACCCCGGTCCATGACAAATCCTCCACAACCGGCTTGGTGAAGGCGCCGGCTACTGCTAGTCTGGCGGCAACAGCAAGACAACGAGCGCGAGCAGCGTCCTTCGGGATGCGCGGCGCCGAAAGGAAAAAAGGTGAAAGACCCCGACGAGGGCGGCGATCGGCCGCAGGGCGGGGCGCTTCGGACCTCCGGGCTTCCCGGGCGCGGCCATTTGCGGTCCCCGCGCCAGGAGGAGCGGTCCGCGGCTTCCGGCCATGGCGGCAGGATGGCCGGGAACGGCGCCACCCAGGAAAAGCAGCGGCCGAAAAAGCGCCGCCGGAGAAAGCGCGGCCGCAAGGTCTATGCGCGCGACGGCAGAATTGCGAACGGCGCCGCGCCCGAAGCGCGCCCCGCTTCGGACGCCGGTCCGGAGCGCCGGTCCGGATCCCCTTCCCCGAATCCTGTCGCGTCTTCCGCCGCGCCGGCGCTTGCCGTCAATTCCCCGCATCTTGCGCCCGTCAACCGCGCCAGAGGATCGGCCGGGCGGGACGGCGCCGCGCCTGTCTACGCGGCGCTCGACCTCGGGACCAACAATTGCCGGCTGCTTGTGGCCGTTCCCACCCGTCCGGGACAGTTCCGCGTCGTCGACGCCTTCTCGCGTATCGTGAGGCTCGGCGAAGGACTGGCCGCCAACGGCCGCCTCAACGACCAGGCGATGGACCGCGCGGTCGAGGCGCTCGGGGCCTGCGCCGAAAAGCTCAGGTCGCGGGAGGTCAGGAGCGCCCGCCTGATCGCCACCGAGGCCTGCCGCTCGGCGGAGAACGGAGCCGCCTTCCTGGCGCGCGTCGCCGAGGAGACCGGCCTGCGCCTTGAGATCATCGATCGGGAGACCGAGGCGCGGCTGGCGGTTTCGGGATGCGGTTCGCTCATCGAACGCGACACGCACGGGGTCGTGCTCTTCGACATCGGCGGCGGCTCGTCGGAGATCGCGCTCATCGATCTTTCCGGGCGACGCTCGCCGCAGCTTGCCGACCACATCGTCGCCTGGACCTCGCTGCCGGTCGGCGTGGTGTCGCTTGCCGAGCGGTTCGGCGGCCGCCACGTCACGCCCGAGATTTTCGAGGCGATGGTGACCGAGGTCGGCATCCTGCTCGAAGCCTTCGAAGGGCGCGACCGCCTGCTGCATCTGGCCCGCAGCGACCGCTTCCACCTGCTCGGCACCTCCGGCACCGTCACCACGCTCGCCGGCTTGCATCTCGGCCTGATGCGCTACGACCGGCGGCGCGTCGACGGGCTGTGGATGGACGATCTCGACGTCGGCCGGATGATCGACAGGCTGCTCGGCTGGAAGTTCGAGGAGCGGGTCGCCAATGCCTGCATCGGCGCCGACCGCGCCGACCTCGTGCTGGCGGGCTGCGCCATCCTGGAGGCGATCCGGCGGGTATGGCCCGCCGGGCGCCTGAGGGTGGCGGATCGCGGGCTTCGGGAAGGCATATTGAGCGAGCTGATGTCGGAAGACGGCGTCTGGCGCCGGAACGGCTACCGCCAATGGTAAGGAAGGCGGGGGCGAAGAAGGGCGGCGGAACGGGCGGCGCGCGGGCGCTCAAGGCGCGGGTGCGGAAAACCGGCCTGAAAAACTCGTCGCGGCGATGGCTGGAGCGCCACCTGAACGACCCGTATGTGCATCGCGCCCGCGCCGAAGGCTACCGCTCCCGGGCCGCCTTCAAGCTGATCGAGATCGACGAGCGGCACCGGCTTCTCTCGCCCGGCCGGCGCGTCATCGATCTCGGCGCGGCGCCGGGCGGCTGGTGCCAGGTCGCCGTCGAGCGGGTGAAGTCGAGCGCGGAAAAGCCGCTCGTCGCGGCGATCGATTATCTCGTAATGGACCCGGTTCCGGGCGTCGCCCTCCTCACGATGGACTTCCTCGACGCGGAGGCGCCGGCAAAGCTGATCGAAGCGCTCGGCGGCGCGCCGGACGTGGTGCTCTCGGATATGGCCGCGCCGACGACCGGGCATCGCCAGACCGACCATCTGCGCACGATGCATCTGTGCGAAGCCGCGGCGGATTTCGCCATTTCGGTGCTGGTGCCGGGCGGGCACTTCCTGGCCAAGACGTTCCAGGGGGGCACCGAAGCGGCGCTGCTCGACCAGCTGAAGCGGAATTTCCGCTCGGTGCATCACATCAAGCCGCCGGCGAGCCGCAACGAATCGGTGGAGCTCTATCTGCTCGCCAAGGGCTTCAAGGGGCGGGAGTAGGCTCTCCCGGCCGGAACTCTCACCGTTTCGGGCCGCGTATCCTGAAGCCCAGCCTCACACGCTTGCCGCCATGGCCGGAAACGGCGCTGCCGGCCGTCGGCGAAAGGCGGAGGAACGGCACGACCGCGCCGGCCGACATCGCGGCGACGAGAAAGAAGGTGACGGAAAAATCGGCGGCGTCGAGCGGGCCGCCGGAGAACCACGTCACCCCTTCCAGCAGGCCGCCGGCGATTGCCACGCCGAGCGCGATGCTCGTCTGCTGGACGACGGCGGCGATCGCGGTCGCCTGGCTCGCCTCCACGTCGCCTATTTCGGCGAACACCAGCGCGTTGGAGGAGGTGAAGAACACCGAGCGCAGGAAGCCGGCCACGAACAGGACCAGGATGATCACCGAATGCGGCGTCGCGGCCGTGAGGAACCCGTTGACGCCGATGAAGAGCGCGCCGGCCACCGACGAGAACACCAGGACGGAGCGGAACCCGGCCGCGCGAAGCACCGGCTTCGCGATGAACTTCATCGCAAAAGCGCCCATCGCCGAAACGAAGGTGAGCAGGCCCGAATGGAACGGCGAGAGGCCGAACCCGACCTGCAGCATCAGCGGCAGCAGGAACGGCACGGCGCCGGCGCCGATGCGGAAGATCGCGCCGCCGACGATCGCCGCGCGAAAGGCCGCATTGACGAAGAGCTTCGGATTGAGAAGCGGATAGGGCGTGCGGCGTGCGTGAAAGATGTAGAGCAGGATCGACAGGCCGCCCGCCGCGAGCGTGACGGCGCCCACGATCGGCGGCAGCGCCGGCAGGCTGACGACGGAAAGGCCGAAGACGATGCCGGACGCGGCGATGCCCGACAGCACGAAGCCGACGATGTCGACCGGCGCACCCTTGCTGCCGGGAACCTGGGGCAGGACGAGGCTCGCCGCGACGATGCCGACGATGCCGATCGGCAGGTTGATCAGGAAAATCCAGTGCCAGCTGAAATAGGTGGTGATGAAGCCGCCGACCGGCGGTCCCATCATGGGGCCGATGAGCGCCGGGATGCTGAGCCAGGCCATGGCCGAGACGAGTTCCTGCTTCGGCGTGGTGCGCACGAGGACGAGGCGGCCGACCGGCGTCATCATGGCGCCGCCCATGCCCTGCAGAAAGCGCGCCAGCACGATCGCGCCGAGCGAGCCGGAAACGGCGCAGGCGAGCGAGCCGAGGACGAAGATGCCGATCGCGATGCGGAAGATGTTGCGGGCGCCGAAGCGGTCTGCCATCCAGCCGGAGATCGGGATGAAGATCGCGAGCGACACAAGATAGGCGGTGAGCGCGAGCTTGAGCGCGATGGCGGTCGTACCGATATCGGCTGCGATCGCCGGAAGCGAAGTGGCGATCACGGTGGAGTCCATGTTCTCCATGAAAAGCGCCACGGCGAGCACGATCGGGACGACGCGGTTGAAGGTGCGCGCATCGGGCGGCGGCGCGCCGCCCGCCGGCCGGCGTTCGGCGGCGAGGTCGGGCGCGCCCGCCACCGCGCGCGCGCCCTCCCCGCCGGAGCGGCCGGCTTCGCCGGAATCGCCGAAATCTTCCTCCATGGCCGGCTCATATAGGCCGCTTGCTCATTCCTGGGAATGCGCCACGGGCCCTATTTGCAAGCGCGCCTTCGAACCTTGAACGAGCTGCAAGCTTGACTATTTCAGAACCGAGGCTACAACGCGCCTCATCGACCGGCCGAGCGTTATGCGAAGCTCGCCGGCCCGGTTATTGGGGAATAGGTTAACGGTAGACCAGCGGACTCTGACTCCGTTAGTCCTGGTTCGAATCCAGGTTCCCCAGCCAATCACCCATTGAGTCAAACCCCTTCGCCCCTGTCTATCAGAAATCTCCACGATTTCTGTCAGTTAACGTCGCATACTGCAGAAAGAGACTGGCTCGTTCGACGCCAATATTGCCCGATCTCGCGGGCAGGCGGGCAGTCGAATCCACCAGTAAATAATGCTCGAATGCTTGACAGAAGCCTTATCTAAATCGAAGGTTGCATCGGTTGCTAGGGCTATGTTTTACGCGCATTCGGCGGAGGGGAAGCCACACGCTCAGTGGCAAGGGTTAAGCGCACACCTGCTCGGCGTCGCCGAACAGGCGGGGCGGTTTGGCGCAATATTCGGGGCGGAAAAGCCGGCACAACTCGCCGGGCTATTGCATGACCTGGGCAAGTACAGCCCGGATTTCCAAGCCTATATCAATGGCGCAAAGCTGAAGGTCGATCACTCGACGGCGGGCGCCGCCACCGTATTGCAGATGGCCAG
>JBQCFH010000297.1:0-3197 GCA_051959385.1 Rhizobiaceae bacterium
GTCAAGCAGGCCGCCATTATCGGCGCCGACATCGCCACCGTGCCGGCGAAAATCATCAAGGCGCTCTACAATCACCCGCTGACCGACAAGGGCCTCGAAGCCTTCCTCGCCGACTGGAAGAAGACGGGCCAGACGATCGGCTGATCGACAATGCGGGAAGGGGAAGCCGAGGGCGTCGCCCGCGAAGTCCTCACCGCGCTGGAATCGGGGCGCCAGATCGAGCCTTTCTCGATCCGGCGCGCTTCCTTTTCGACGCGTGAGGCCTATGCGGTCACAGCGGCCTTGCGCACGCTGCGGGAAGGGGACGGCGCCGCACAGATCGGCCGCAAGATCGGTTTCACCAACCGCGGCATATGGGACGAATACAGCGTCTACCAGCCGATCTGGGGCGACGTCTACGACACCACGGCCAGCGAAGTGCCGGCGGACGGTGTGATCGGCGTTTCGCACCTGCCCGAGCCGAGGATCGAACCTGAGATCGTGCTCGGCCTGGCGGAAGACCTCAGCCCCGGCATGGACGAGCGGGACATCCTGGATCGCATTTCCTGGGTCGCGCATGGTTTCGAGATCGTGCAGTCGATCTTTCCCGGCTGGCGCTTCGCCGCCGCCGACTGCATCGCCAATGGCGGATTGCACGGCGCGCTTTTCGTCGGGCCGCGGGTGGCGATCCGAGCGGACGACCGCGACCGCTTTTTCCGCGCGTTGCCGGACTTCTCCATCGCGCTTTACCGCAACGGCGCAAGGATGGACGCCGGGAAGGGCGCGAATGTGCTCGACGGACCGCTGAGCGCGCTCAGGCATCTGGTCGAGGTGCTGGCGGAAGACGAGGCTAATCCGCCGCTGAGGGCCGGCGAGTTCGTCACGACCGGAACGCTGACGCGGGCCTTTCCTGTCGCGGCGGGCGAGAAATGGTCGACGACGCTCGCCGGCATCGACCTTCCCGGCCTGTCGGTCACGGTCGGCTGACGGCCGCGGCCTCTTCACTTTTCGTGGCCGCGAAAACGGCGTCCGGGTCGGCGGCAAGACCGAAGACCGTGTGCTCCTGCAGACGCGCCACGACCTCGGCCGCGTCGCCGTCGAGGTCCGTCGCTCGGATCGGCTTGCCGATCACGATGGAATAGGAGCGGCCGGTCTTGTTGAGCAGTTCCCGGAAGATCGTCATGTCGCGCAATTCGGTCGAATATTTCGACAGGAAATAGAAGAGGCCGGAATTGCGCGCGGTCATGCGCGCGGGAACGATCGGGAAATCGTAACGCCTCGCAAGCGAGATCACCGAGGTCTGCCACGGCCTCTCGGTCAGCCTGCCCTCGTTCCAGTATGCAATGCGTCCGGACGGGAAAAGCACGATCGCGCGCTTTTCGAGAAAGGCGCGGGCGGTCATCTCCAGCGTGTCGCGGCTCTTCGCGTGGGTCTTTTCGTCCTGACGCCATTCGACCGGGATGATCAAATCGCGGAACCCTGGCGCCACACGCTCCGCGTCGCGGTTGGCGAAGATCGCCATGTCCGGACGGATGGTCCTCAGGAGGTCGAAAACGGCGATTCCGTCGGCGATGCCGGTCGGGTGGCTGGGAGCCAGGATGAAGCCGCCGCTCGACGGGATGTTGGCGCGGCCGACAACTTCGATGTCGAGCGACAGAAGCGCGCTCAGATGCGCCATCGCCTCATGGCCGGACATGCCTGCAACCTCGTCGGCCAGCGAAACGGCGCGGCTGTACTGAAAGACCCGGTAGAGCAGGGGACGGATGAGAGGCCAGAGCGCCGACTTCGACATGCGGGTCGCGCGTTCCTCGATGAGCCGGTCTATGATATGCGGTTCGGAAATCGCGGAGCTGGGAAGTTCGCCGGCAAATGCTTCGGCAAAGGAAGATGGCGTCGTCTGGAAATCCATTCCCATCCCGCTCGGTTCAGGGCTGTCTGGGCGAACTCTGTGACGCCGAAATGACATCCAGACCATAAACCTCGCGGCGTGTTGAAGGTTCCCGTTTTCCGGTCGGGCTATTTCTTCCCTTGCCGGGCGAGATCCTGCGCGATCGCGAATCGCAGGAGCTGGGCCAATTCGCGCGCGGCGCGCTTCTGTGCATCGCTTTCAGCCCGCATCGCGGCGTATTCCTGCCGCGGCACGTCGATCGAGGAGCTGATGTTGCGGCTGCCGCTGGCGACGACCTTGTTGGACGTCAGGTCGGTCAGCCTGTAGCGCGCCGTCAGCGTGACGATGGCCGCCGTCGGTACGTTGACCTCGTCGCTCGTCGAGGCCGGCGCGGTCGCGGTCGACATCTGCTGGCTGGATACGTTGAGGTCGAGCGTGTAGCGGGGATTCGTGGCCTCGCCAGCCCCGCCGCCGAGGAGGAAGATCAGTTCGTTGCGGACGAGCTGGGCGTAGCGCGTATTGACTGGCTTTATCGCGATGGACGCAAGCTCGGCCGCTGTTCCGGCCGATGCGCCGGCCGCGGTCGGATCGTCCTTCATGTATAGGGGGCGGACCGTGCAGGCGGAAGCCGCGATGGCCAAGCCGAGCGTGAGAGCGAATGCGGGGATCAGGCCTTTCCGTTCACGCAACGACATTGACGATCCTTTGTGGAACCACGATCACCTTGCGCGGCGGCCTGCCCTCCAACGCCTTCCTGACGAAATCGAGGTCGAGCGCGGCCCGTTCGACGGCACCTTGATCTGCGTCGCGTGCAATTGTCAAATCGCCTCGTTTCTTGCCGTTGATCTGCACCGGCAGGGTGATTTCGTCGTCGACGACGAGCGCGGGATCGAAGGCGGGCCATGCGCGCTCGGCGACCATCCCCTGGCCGCCGATCGCCGCCCAGCACTCCTCGGCAAGGTGCGGCATCATCGGTGCGATGATGGTCGCCAGCGTCTCGACCGCTTCGCGCAGCGCGCCGCGCATCGCCGCGTCGCCCTTGCCGGCGGCGAGTTCGGCGAGCGCCGGCTGCAGCACGTTGGCAAGCTTGTAGATGGCGGCGACGCCCGTATTGAAGGCCAGCCGCTCGATCGATTCGCCGACCGCCTTCAGCGTGCGATGCACCGACTTCGATATCTCTGCCGCCGGTCCGTCATGGGCGGGTTTCGGCGCGATTCCCTGCAGAAAAGGCGCGGCCTCCGAAACCATGCGCCATACGCGCTGGACGAAGCGGTATGCACCTTCCACGCCCGCCTCGGTCCAGATGACGTCGCGGTCGGGCGGCGAGTCG
>JBQCFH010000298.1:0-7324 GCA_051959385.1 Rhizobiaceae bacterium
GATCCTCATCCAGTGCATGATGCGGCCGTTCGCGACTTCGTCCGGTCCCACGACCGCAATGTTGTTTTCCGACTGGCAGGCGATGACGCAGGCGTTGCAGCCGATGCAGGCCGCCGTATCGATGACCATCGCCCATGAGTACGGATCGCGCGGCGGCCGGGGCTCGAACAGGCTGGGCCGAGGCCCGGTTTTCTCCCCCATTCCTGGCCCCGCCTTCCCGGCCACGATCTCCGGCAGCAGCTTTTGCAGATCGCCCTCGAGCCTGAAATGCTTCTGGGAGGAGGGCACGGTCTCGCGGCGTTCCGTCTTGCGAACATCGACGCCGGCGATGAAACTGTCGAGCTTTCCCGGAGCGAGCAGCCTTGCATTGTAGCCGAGTCCGGTGCCGATGGCGCCGGCCCGCAGCCTCCCGTAGCCGAGCGTCAACCCGATCACGCCGCCCGCCTGGCCCCGATCGATTCGCGCCGGTCCCTTGATGGCGCCGGCCGCCGAGGTCACCGAGACGACATCCCCGTCCTTGACACCAAGGGATTGCGCGTCCTCCGGCGCGAGCGACACGACGTTGGTCCATGTGTCCTTCGACAACGGCTTCGGACATTCCTGCAACCAGGCATTGTTGGCGAAGCGGCCGTCATAAATGGTCGGGTCCGGCCGCAGCACGGCGGTGAAGCGGCCATTGCGCGGATCGCCGCCGGGCGGCGAGGGAGATGCCGCCGGCACGGTGCCTTTTCCGGCCGGAGTGGGCTGAGCACCTTTTGGCATGCGGCCCGACGCGACGCCTTGCACGAGCGCATTCCGCCACCAGTTTTCGAACGCATCGTCCGGCTCGTTCTGCCGCCAGGTGGCGCGCACGATGTCGTAGCCGGACGGCGCCGGATCGCCGGCATAGGATGCCAGGATTTCATGCGCCGAGCGGGTGTCGTAGAGCGGCCGGATCAGCGGCTGGACGATGCTCGCCGTGCCCTCCGCGGCCCGCAGGTCGGACCACGCTTCCAGTGAGTGCGACAGCGGCACATGCCAGCGGCAGAGGCCTGCCGTTTCATTGTCATAGCAGCCGGTATGCACCGCGAATGGCACCGCCTGCAATTTCTTCGCGAAGGTTGCGCCCGGCGCGACGTCGTAGGCCGGATTGCAATCGAGCACGAGCAGGTTCTGCACCTTGCCCGCGTCGAGCGCGGCGAGGAAGGCCTCGAAATTCTCCGGGCGCGGCTGTCCGCCGGGGAGATCGATTGCGTCGAACGGCGCGCCGATGGCCTGGTTGGCCTTGTCGATCGCATCCCGCGCGCCGGCGCCGAGCGTGTCTCCCGCCAGCAGAACGCCCCCGTTCCCCGCCGACTGAAGATCGGCGAGCATCGCGTCGATGAATGCCCGCGCTTCGGCCGGAAGGTCGGCGGCCCTCGCATCGCCGCCGCCGAGGCGCGCGGCGAGTTCTTTCGCTACCGCCTCTATCTTCTCGGGCGGCAGCGCCAGGCGGTGGTCGGCATTGGCGCCGGTGAGCGTCCAGGCAGGTTCGATGGCGTAAAGCCGCGACATGCCCTTTTTCGCGCTGCGCCTGCCGTCGGCGAAGCGGCGGCCGAGCATGATCTGCAGCGGTCCCGGACCGAGCGGGTCGGCATCGAGCGAGACGATCACCTTCGCCTTGTCGAGACGGGGAATGAAGCGGAAGCGGTCCGCGGCGGCCCCTGCCGGATCGTAGGCGAACCAGCGCATGCCGGGCGCTTTGCCCATCAGGTCGGCTATCTGCCGCAGAAGGGTCGGCGAACTCACGGTCGAGGTCAGGAGGAAGAGCGGCGCCGCCCCGCGCTTCGCCTTGTCCATCCAGCCGAGCAACTCGCCGTGAAACTCCGACCAGCCCGTCAGCGGCTGCGGCCCCCGGACCGCCTGCGAGCGGTCAGGATCGTAGAGCGCCATGATCTCGGCTTCACCGAAGATATCGGTCGCCCCAAGGCTGGCGGGATGGCGTGGATTGCCCGAGACTTTTATCGGCCGGCCTTCGACGGCCTTGACGATCGCCCCGCGCGCATAGCCGCCGAGCGGCAGCGCGGTCGCATAATATTCCGGCTCGCCGGCCACCATGCCCTCCGGCATGTCGACATAGGGCAATATCTCCTCGTTCGGCCGCGAGCAGCCGGCGAGACCTGCCGCCGCTCCCGCCGCGAAAAGTTTGAGCGCCGCGCGCCGGCTGATTTCGGCCTTGGCGCTCATCTGTGGCACACCGAACAGTCGGTCATGTTCGACGTGTGCACGACGTAGTGCCTAAGCATCGCGACGGCCTTCTGCGGATCGTTGTGCGGATCGGGAACATGCGGATTGAAGATGTCGGCTTCGTCGCGCATGTGCGTGCCGGGATCGCGATGGCAATTGAGGCACCAGCCCATCGTCAGCGGCGTCTTTTTCTCGGTCAGCGGCTGCTCGCTCATGTCGCCATGGCAGGTGGTGCAGCCAATGCCGTTGCGGATATGCACGCTGTGGTCGAAATAGACGTAGTCTGGGAGCTGGTAGACCCGGTTCCAGTGGATCGGGATGCCCGTCGCCAGGCTCTGGCGAACCGGCGCCAGCATGGCGGCATTGGTGAACAGTTGGGAATGGCAGGTCATGCAGGTGCGGGTGGGCGGCAGCCCGGCGAAGTCGGCTCCCTCGACGCCCCCATGGCAATAGCGGCAGTCAAGCCCGACATCGCCGACATGATGCTTGTGGCTGAACGGGACCGGCTGGTCGACGCGCAATCCCACATCCGTCGTATAGGACGAGGCGTGCAACTCGTAGTTAAGCACGAAGACAAGGATCACGACTGCCGGAATCGAGACAAGGATGGCGATTGCCACCGTGTTGGCCCGCGGATGGAAAATCTGTGCCATTTACGAGATGCCGGCGATGAAACCCGATGCCCTGGTCCTGCTCCTCTGCGACGGACCTCGCTCGCACCGATCCGCCGGTCCGGCCGGGAGTCCGACGGGCGTCTGCCTTCAAAAGCTTGCCAGCACCGATCTGGATGGCGCCCCGGGTTGCCCGGACCGCATGACGTTCTGGTGAGTAGGTTCGTCTGAAGGCGTACGCCCGCGGACATAACCGGGTTGGATGCAAATAGTTCCGAGGCCGCTCGTGCCGGCGGTCAAGGTCCGGAGTATCGGCGGCTCGCGCGCCAGCCTTCGCGTTCAGCCTAGTCGGCAGAACGCGAAGGATTCTCGGCCGGGGCGGGCGTTCCCTTGCCGCCGCCCCTCTGGCGGAGCAAGGTTCAGCTTTTCATCGAAGCGGCGTAGCGCGCCTTCGTTTCGTCGTTCATGGGGTACAGGCCGGGAAGAGGCACGCCGGCCTCCACTTCTGCCATGATCCATTCTTCCATGCGCTCCTGCCGCGGCGCTTCGGCCAGCACATGGTCGAGCAGGGCGGCCGGAATGACCACGGCTCCGTCCTGGTCGAGCACGATGGCGTCGTCCGGAAAAACGGCCACGCCGCCGCAGCCGACCGGTTGCTGCCAGGCAACGAAGGTGAGCGCCGCCACCGAGGGCGGCGCGGCCACGCTCTGGCACCAGACCGGAAGGTTCGTCTTGAGCACGCCCTCGACATCGCGAATGGCGCCGTCCGTAACCAGGGCCGCCACTTTCCGCTTGTGCATGCGCGCGCAGAGGATGTCGCCGAATATGCCTGCCGAGGTGATCCCCATCGCATCGACGACGGCAATGCATCCCTCGGGCATCGCTTCTATCGCCGCCCGTGTGGAGATCGGGGACGACCACGATTCCGGCGTCGCCAGGTCCTCGCGCGCGGGAATGAAGCGCAGCGTGAACGCGGGTCCGGCGATCCGCGGCTCTCCCTTCCGCAGGGGCAGCACGCCGCGCATCCAAACGTTGCGCAGGCCTTTCTTGAGAAGCACGGTGGTGATGGTCGCCGTCGAGATCGCTCTCAGAACGTCCAGCTTTTCTTTCGTTAAGGTCACAATCCCTCCGGTCGGATATCAGTTCTTTTGCGCGGACAGGCCGCCATGCGTTTCCAGAAACGTAATGATCTCCGGCAGGCCCTGCCGCCGGCGCATGTCGGTGAACACGAACGGCCTGTCGCCGCGCTGACGTAGCGTGTCTGCCCGCATGATGTCGAGGTCGGCGCCGACATAAGGCGCAAGATCGATCTTGTTGATGATCAGAAGATCGGAGCGCGTGATGCCTGGGCCGCCCTTGCGCGGGATCTTCTCGCCGGCGGCGACGTCGATCATGTAGAGGGTGAGATCGGCCAGGTCGGGCGAGAAGGTAGCGGCGAGATTGTCGCCGCCCGATTCGATGAACACCACGTCGAGATCGGGGAAGCGGCGGCGCATCTCCGCAATCGCGGCGAGATTGATCGAGGCATCCTCGCGGATCGCCGTATGGGGGCAGCCGCCGGTCTCCACGCCGAGGATGCGCTCCTCCGGCAGCGCCTGCACCCGGTTCAGGATCAGCTGGTCTTCCTTCGTGAAGATGTCGTTGGTGACCACGGCGACCGAATAGCGGTCGCGCATGGCCTTGCAGAGCATTTCCGTCAGCGTTGTCTTGCCGACGCCTACCGGGCCGCCGATGCCGACCCTGAGCGGTCCGTTGGGCGAACTCATGAGCGGAATACCCTCGAATATTGCGTCTCGTGCCGCATCGCCACGATCTCGGACATGAAGGCCGTGGAGCCGAGATCGTCAAGCTTGGAGCGGGCAGCACGCGCGGCCGTGGCGAGAACGGTCTCTTCGAGCACCGCAAGCGCCGCGACCCCGTCGCTCTGGCCGAGCGGCAGCAGCCGCACCGCCGCCTGCACGAGATTGGAGACGAAGGCATGCAGATAGGCGACAAGCGCCGGCTCGAGCGCAATGCCGCTCGCCGCCGCGGCCGCGCCGACCGCGACGGGATAAGGGACGGGCTCGACTGCGCTCGGCTTCTCGAAACTGCCGGCGCTGGCGCGGCTCCCCCCTCTCCGTCGTGCTTCGCACGAAACCTCTCGCCCCGTTCCGGGTGGCGAGGACAGGTGGCTCCCGTCCTCTCCCCCACGAGTGTGGGGGAGAGGTGTCGAGTCCCGAGCCTGCGAGGGGCGAGACGGAGAGGGGGAACGCCAGGCAGACAACGCCTGCTGGAACGCCTCCCCTTGCAGCATCGTCTCCATGTGCCGTTCCCGCGAAGCCGCCAGTGCCTCAGCGAGTTCTGCCGCTCCGCCGCCGCCGGCCGACCCCGCTTCGCGCCAACTCTCCGCCAACAATACCGCGTCGTTCCAGGCCGAGCCGCGGACGAGCAGTTCGCGGAGCCATCCGACAAGGCTCTCGCGCTCGCCGATCAGCCCTTCCTCGATCGCGCGCTCGATGCCGTGGCTGTAGGAGAAGGCGCCGACCGGAAAGGCCGGCGACAGCCATGTCATCAGCCTGAGCAGCGCGCTCTCCGACATCTCAGTCATGGTGGTGATGCCCGTGCGCCCCATGCTCATGGCCGTGCCCAAGGCCATGGTCGTGCGCGTGTCCGTGGCTGTGATAGGCGCCGTGCACCGGCTGGAAGGGCTCGACCACCTCTTCAACCGTCGCGCCGAGCCCTTCGAGCATGGCGCGGATGACGTGATCGCGCCGGATGAGGATGCGGTCCGCATCGATCTGCGCGGCAAGGTGCCGGTTGCCGATATGCCAGGCAAGGTGGCTGAGCGGCACCGACCCGGGCTTCACCGCATAGAGTTCCTCTTTCGCGGCGACGATCCTGACCAATTGTCCGTCTTCCAGCACCAGCGCATCGCCATCGGCAAACAGTACAGGCTCCGGCAGGTCGACCATGATCGGGGTGCCCTGGTCCGTGGTCACCAGCTTGCGCCGCAGATGGCGGCCGTCCGAATCCAGCGTCAGCGTACCGAGCGGCTCCGCCCCGCTGTGATGAACGTGGGAAACAGCGCGCAGCATGGTCAGAACAGGAAATAGCGCTGCGCCATCGGCAGCACCTCCGCCGGCTCGCAGGTCAGCAATTCGCCGTCGGCGCGCACCTCGTAGGTCTCGGGATCGACCTCGATATCAGGCGTCGCGTCGTTGAGGATCATCGAAGCCTTGGAGATGCCCGAGCGGGTGTTCTCCACCGCGACAAGTTCTTTTGCTACGCCGAGACGCTCGCGCAGTCCGTCCTCCAGCGCCGCACGGCTGACGAAGGTGACCGCCGAATTGGCGGGAGCGCCGCCGACGGCGCCGAACATCGGCCGGTAGTGCACCGGCTGCGGCGTCGGGATGGAGGCATTCGGGTCGCCCATCAGCGATGCCGCGATCGAACCGCCGACGAGCACCATATCCGGCTTGACCCCGAAGAAGGCCGGCGTCCACAGCACGAGGTCGGCGCGCTTGCCGACCTCAACCGAGCCGACATGGCGCGAAATGCCCTGCGCGATCGCCGGATTGATCGTGTATTTGGCGACATAGCGGCGCACACGAAGATTGTCGTTGTCGCCCTTCTCTTCCGGCAGCCGGCCGCGCTGCACCTTCATCTTGTGCGCCGTCTGCCAGGTGCGGATCAGCAACTCCCCGACCCGGCCCATCGCCTGGCTGTCGGAGGAGATGATGGAGAAGGCGCCGATGTCGTGCAGTATGTCCTCGGCCGCGATCGTCTCCTTGCGGATGCGGCTTTCGGCAAACGCGATGTCCTCCGGGATCGACGGCGACAGGTGATGGCAGACCATCAGCATGTCGAGATGCTCCGTTACCGTGTTCGCCGTATAGGGCCGGGTCGGGTTGGTCGAGGACGGGATCACGTTCGGCAGCCCGCAGACCTTGATGATGTCGGGCGCATGCCCTCCCCCCGCGCCTTCCGTGTGGAAAGCATGGATAGTGCGGCCCTTGAAGGCGGCGATGGTGTCCTCGACGAAGCCGCTTTCGTTCAGCGTGTCGGTGTGGATCATCACCTGCACGTCGTGCTCGTCTGCCACCGAAAGGCAGCAGTCGATGGCGGCCGGAGTCGTGCCCCAGTCCTCGTGGAGCTTCAGCGCGCAGGCGCCGCCCCGGATCATCTCGACCAGCGCCTCGGGCCGCGAGGCGTTGCCCTTGCCCGAAAGCCCGAGATTGATCGGGAAGCCGTCGAAGGAGCGGATCATCCGGCCGAGATGCCACGGCCCCGGCGTACACGTCGTCGCCAGCGTGCCGTGCGCCGGGCCGGTGCCGCCGCCGAGCATGGTGGTGACGCCCGACATCAGCGCCTCCTCGATCTGCTGCGGACAGATGAAGTGGATGTGGGCGTCGATGCCGCCGGCGGTCAGGATCCGGCCCTCACCGGCGATGATTTCGGTGCCGGGGCCGATGACGATGTCGACGCCGGATTGCGTATCGGGGTTTCCGGCCTTTCCGATCGCGGCGATC
>JBQCFH010000299.1:0-5180 GCA_051959385.1 Rhizobiaceae bacterium
GAACTGGCTGGTCCCCTTTGAGGAGCCGGCCGATCTGCAGCCGCCCCGGGCGTTATTTCCCTTCCTATGGCATTACCTGCGCCAGGCAAAGGCCCCTTTTCTCCTCATGCTGGTGGTCGGCGGGATGGCGCCGCTGATCGACGCGGGACTGTTCTACTTCGTTGGTCGGCTCGTCGATATTCTCGACGCGTCCAGCGCTCATCGAAGCTGGGCGGCGTTAATCGCGGCATCGGGACCGGAACTCCTTTTCATGCTGCTCACTGTGCTCGTCGCCCGGACGCTGGTTCTCTACGTCTCGGCCCTGATCGATGAGCAGACGATCGCGCCCGGCTTTTACAATCTTGTGCGGTGGCAGGCGCACCGCTACGTGTCGCGCCAATCCTACGACTTCTTTCAAAACGATCTCGCCGGCAGTGTCGGCTCCAAGGTATGGCAGAGCGGCCAGGCCGTGGGCGACTTGCTCGAAAGCGCAATTGCCGTCCTGTGGTTCATGTTGATCTACACGGCGACGACGCTTGCCATGATGGTCCGACTCGACTGGCAGCTCGCCGGTCTGGTCGTCCTCTGGATCATCGGCTTTTGTCTGCTCGCTTGGTGGTTCCTGCCCAGGATACGCGAGCATTCGGAAGAGGCGGCGGAACAAGGCGCTGTCGCCAACGGACGCATCGACGACGGCTACGCGAATATCGGGACGCAGAAGCTCTTCTCGCGCGATGCGAACGACCGCGGCGTCCACATGGGCTTTGACGGCTATCTAGCGGCCTATCTGAAATTCACGCGGACGCTGACCGCCGTGCGGGGTTCGCTCAATCTCTTTTCTGGCGTGATGATCACCGCCATTGGCTGGATGGCCGTCGACCTTTGGACCCGCGAGACGGTCACGGTCGGCGCCATCGCCTTCACGCTCGGACTGGTGTTGCGCCTCAATGCTCTGCTCACAAGACTGATGACGCAGCTCAACAGCATGTTGCGAACCCTCGGCATTCTTGAGAACGCCAAAGCACTGATCGCGCAACCGCTGGGTCTCGTCGACCAAGCCGATGCGACCGACCTTTCGGTTTCCAAGGGAGAGATAAGGGTCGAGAACGTGGTCTTCGGCTATGATGGAGCGAATGTCATCAATGGCCTCGACCTTACGATCAAGGCAGGGGAGAGGGTCGGGCTGATCGGCCCGTCCGGTTCCGGGAAGACGACGCTCGTCAATCTGATCCTTCGTCTCTATGATCTCCAGAGCGGCCGCATCCTGATCGACGGGCAGGACATCGCGACAGTGGGGCAGGATTCACTGCGGGCGCAAATTGGCGTGGTGACGCAGAACACGGAACTGTTCCACCGATCGCTGCGCGCCAACATCAAAATCGCGAAAGCGGACGCGAGCGAAGACGAGATGATCTCCGCCGCCAGAGAGGCGGAGGCTCACGATTTTATCGTAAAGCTCCACGACAAGAAGGGGCGCTTGGGCTACGACGCCCATGTGGGTGAGCGCGGCGCGACGCTTTCCGGCGGGCAGCGCCAGCGCATCGCGATCGCGCGCGTGTTCCTCAAGGATGCGCCCATCCTCATCCTGGACGAGGCGACCTCGGCGCTCGATTCGGACGTCGAGGCCGCGATCCAGGGCAATCTGGAGGCGCTCATGGAAGGCAAGACGGTGATCGCCGTGGCGCACCGGCTTTCGACCATCGCCCATCTCGATCGCCTCGTCGTGCTTTCGGACGGCAAGATCGTGGAGCAGGGTACGCATGAAGAACTGGTCGGCCTCGACGGCATCTATGCGCGCCTGTGGAAACGGCAGTCGGGCGGGTTCCTTTTCCACGAAAAGCCCGGTCCGCAGGAGGCGACTCGGTGACGTCTCCACTCGACAGGAGCGAAAGGGGTCTAGGCGGCGTCTCGCACCGGGAGGGCGCATATGAGTCTCTCTGAAAAGCTCTGGCGCAAGGCCGAGGGGATTATCGATCCGTTCGGCGACACCGATCGCGAGGTGCTGCCGCGCGACGGCTGGCGCTTCATCCTCTATTTCGCCAGCCAGGCGAAAGGACCGTTCGCGCTTTTGCTTGTCATCGGCGGCCTGGCGGGCGTCGTCGACGCCTCGCTCTACTGGGCGGTCGGCTGGCTGATCGACCTGCTCGATGCTTCGAGCCCGAAGACGCTGATCGCCGATCATTGGCCGGAGCTGCTGGCTCTCCTGCTGCTCGTGCTGGTGGTGCGGGCGGTGATCATGATCGCCAATGCGGTGGTCGAACAGCAGGTGATCGTGCCGCATTTCTATCAGAAGGTGCGCTGGCAGTCCTTCCGGCGCGTCATCGAGCAGCCTTACGATTTCTACCAGAACGACTTCGCCGGCCGCATCGCCACCAAGATCATGCAGGCGGGCGAATCGACCGGCGACTTCATTATCTCGTCGCTGCAGACATTGTGGAGCTTCGCCACTTTCCTCGTTCTTGCCACTTCGATCCTGGCGGCGCTCGACCCGCTCATGGTGCTCGTGATCGCCGCGTGGCTGGTGAGCTATCTCGCCGTCGCGCGGGTGCTGCTGCCGCCGCTCAGGGCGGCGGGACGGCGTACCGCGGACGGCCGCTCGGTTCTGAACGGCCGAATGGTCGACGCCTTCACCAATATCCTCGCGGTCAAGCTCTTCGACAGCGGGCGCCGGGAGCATGCCTTCGTGCGCGAGGGCATGGACATGTTCCTGACGGCGGTGATCGACCTGACGCGCGCCATCACCTCAGTTCGCGCCGCCGTCGCCATACTGAACGGCGTCATGATGAGCGCGATCATGGCACTGGCCGTGCACCGCTGGATCGAAGGCGACGCCACGACGGGCGCCATCGCCGCGGCGACCGGTCTCGTCTTCCGGCTGAACACCATGTCCGGCTACATGATGTTCAATATCAACGGCCTGATCCGCAATTTCGCCACCGTGCAGGACGCAACCGGCGTCATTTCCGTCGAGCCGACGATCCGCGACGCCCAGGATGCGGCGGATATCCCGCGCGCGGCGGGCGATCTCGTTTTCGACGACGTCTCGTTCCACTACGGAAAGGGCGCCGGCATCATCGAAGGGCTCTCCTTCCACATCCGGCCGGGCGAACGCGTGGCGATCGTCGGTCCGTCCGGGGCGGGCAAGACCACCATCGTCAACCTGGCGCTCCGGATCTTCGACATCGAGAAGGGCCGGATCCTTCTGGATGGACGCGACATCCGCAAGCTGACGCAGGCGTCGCTCAGATCGCAATTCGGCGTGGTGAGCCAGGAGCCGCTCCTGATGCACCGCTCGATCCGGGACAACATCGCCTACGGCAAGCCCGGCGCCAGCGAGGCGGAGATCATCCGCGCGGCCAAGCGCGCCTCGGCGCACGATTTCATCCTGAACATCGCCGATCCCAAGGGCCGCAAAGGCTACGACGCCCATGTCGGCGAGCGCGGGGTAAAGCTTTCCGGCGGCCAGCGGCAGCGTATCGCCATCGCCCGCATGATCCTGAAGGACGCGCCGATCCTGATCCTCGACGAGGCGACTTCGGCGCTCGATTCGGAGATCGAAGCGGCGATCCAGGAAAACCTTGCGCAGATGATGGAGGGCAAGACCGTCATCGCCATCGCGCACCGGCTCTCCACCATCGCCGCGCTCGACCGGCTGATCGTCGTCGACCAGGGGCGCA
The DNA here is from genome assembly GCA_051959385.1 of Rhizobiaceae bacterium. GTDB lineage: Bacteria > Pseudomonadota > Alphaproteobacteria > Rhizobiales > Rhizobiaceae > Mesorhizobium_L. The sequence goes on from JBQCFH010000299.1 coordinate 3,657, forward strand.
TCGTGGAGGAGGGCACGCATGACGCACTCGTCGCGCGCGGCGGGCTTTACGCCCAGCTGTGGAAGCGGCAGTCCGGCGGCTTCCTGGCGGATCGGATCGCGGCGGAATAGATAAGGCGACATGACCCTACGCCCGCCAGGACAAAATTCAGGATCACGTTCCGGCCAGACCGGCGTCGACGTGCTCGACTACGAGCTCATGGCCGAGAAGGCGGCCTCGCTCGGACGAGCCGGACACTACGCCGAACGATATCTCCGCCAGCTGCGTGAGTACGAAGGCAATGCGGAGGGGCGCGCCGCGCTGCTCAAGAAGACCGCCGAGGCCGTCTATGCCTGGTTCATCCAGCGGGAACTGTGCGGGCTGAGGCGCCATGACAGCCTGATCCGCGAATATTCCATTCCCAAGGAAGTGCTGGTGCGGCTCGGGGCGAAGTAGCGGCCGTCAACCCGAAGCTCGAAGCCAGGGGTTGACGAGCTTCACGCCTGTGCCGCTGAAATCCCGGATGTTGCGGGTGACGACGGTCAGATTATGCGCGAGCGCCGTAGCCGCAATCCACGCATCCCTTTCCCCGCGCCTGTCGGGTATGTGGAGCCTGGCGCAGGCAAGGGCTACGTCCACCGTCGCCGGAAGGATGCGGTCGGCGAATTTTGCCAGGACGCTCTCCTCGACCCACCGCCTGAAGACCTTCCCGGCTTTCGCATCCCGGCGCGCCAGCAACAATGCGCCGTATTGGATTTCGAGGACCGTCATCATGGACAGAAAAAAGCTCGTTTCGTCCTGGTGTTCTGTCCATGCGAGGAGTTGCGGGTCCGTTCGTTTGGGCACCCTCAATTCCGATATGACATTCGTATCAAGAAGGTACATCAGCCGAATTCATCCCCTTTGAATAACCCCTTGAATTCGGGGATGTCGAATTCGAAATCCGCTTCGAGACTTTTGTCCCCCAGTGCGTCCGCCAGACTGCGGAACTCCCTGCCTTCGTTCCTGTTGCCCTTCAAACGCTCATATTCGTCCATCGTCATCAGGACGTGGGAGGGCTGTCCCCGGGTCGTGATGACAACGGGCTCCTTGTTCGCTGCCTTCTTTGCCGCGCCCGTATCCTGATTGAACTGGCGGCTCGACATGATCATGGTCACTGTGCGCTCACTTCCTGTCGCAATAACGCCCCGCCATCATTGTAGAAACGTTTCTACTTTTTTCAAGCTTCGGGCCGACGGCGCATGATCGCTGCCGCCCGAGTTCGTGCCGATTCGATCAGCCATGGGCGAGGGGCCATGGTCGCCAAGGATCGTTCGCGATGGGCCAGGAGGAAAGACGGTTCGGGACTTTGAGCGGCGGCGAAAGCAGCTTTGCAGCGTGGCCCGCGAAGGGGGTCCGTCCGGTCCCGCGACAATCTGCCGTCCCGGGCCGCAGGCGTCTGGACAAGCCCCGCATGGACGCATAGAAACCTTCGCCAATTGCCGGGGGAATCCGTCCGGCCCCGAGGCAATTTGCCCGGAGGCCGACGCGCTGGGACAAACGTCT
>JBQCFH010000300.1:0-8194 GCA_051959385.1 Rhizobiaceae bacterium
GGCCGTTTCGGCGATGGTGTGTTGGTGCGGGCCCTCACCTCCCCTTTTGGGGGGTGGTTCCACCCGCAACGCGGTTGGGGGGGGGGGTGAGCCAGAGCAGGGCGCTAACTCCCACCCCCACCCCGTCTCGCAGGTTCTGCTTCGCAAAACCTGCTCGCCGACCCTCCCCACAAGGGGGAGGGTGAAGGTCATCCGAAGGGGGCGGCATGGATCCGATCTCGCAATTCATCGCGGACTGGCAAATCCCGATCGGCGAGTGGGGCAAGGAATTCTTCGACTTCCTGACCACGAATTTCTCGTGGTTCTTCGACCGTCTGTCCGACGGCCTCAAATCCATCCTCGAAGCCCTCATCAACTTCATGCTGTGGCTGCCGCCGGTGGTTCTCGTGCTGCTCGTCGTCGCGCTCGCCTGGTGGCTGCAGAAGTCCTGGCGGCTGGCGCTCGCGGTGGCGATCGGGCTCCTGTTCATCATCAACCAGGGGCTCTGGCAGGAAACGGTCGAGACCCTGGTGCTGGTGGTCGCGGCGACGGCAGTCTCGATGGCGATCGGCGTGCCGATCGGCATCTGGGCGGCGCACAAGCCGCGCGTCTATGGCGTGCTGCATCCGCTGCTCGATCTGATGCAGACCATGCCGACCTTCGTCTATCTCATCCCGGTCCTGATCCTGTTCGGGCTGGGCATCGCGCCGGGCCTCATCGTCACCGTCATCTTCGCCATGCCGTCGCCGATCCGGCTAACCTATCTCGGCATCATTTCCGTGCCGAAGCCGATGCTGGAAGCGGGGCAGGCCTTCGGCGCGACCAGACGACAGCTCCTTTGGAAGGTGGAACTGCCCTCGGCCCTGCCGACCATCATGGCGGGGCTGACGCAGTGCATCATGCTGTCGCTCTCCATGGTCGTCATCGCCGCGCTCATCGGCGCCAACGGTCTCGGCAAGCCGGTCGTGCGGGCACTGAACTCGATCAACATCCCGCTCGGCGTCGAAGCTGGGCTGGCGATCGTGATCGTGGCCATCATCCTCGACCGCATCTGCCGCATCGGGGTCGCGAAATGACGGTCGCGGTCGATTTCCAGGACGTCGACATCGTCTTCGGCGAGGAGCAACGCCGTGCGCTCGAGATGATCGACCGCGGGGCGACGCGCGAGGAGATCCTGGCCGAAACCGGGAGCGTGCTCGGCTGCGCCGGCGCCAATCTCAGGGTAGCGACGGGCGAGATCAGCGTGCTGATGGGCCTTTCCGGCTCGGGCAAATCGACGCTTCTGCGCGCCGTGAACCGGCTGAACGTGCCGGCGCGCGGCAAGGTGCTCGTCAAGGACGGCGAGCGCATGGTCGATGTCGTGAAGTGCGATGAGAAGACGCTGCGCCGCATCCGCCAGACGCAGGTGGCGATGGTGTTCCAGCAATTCGCGCTGCTGCCATGGAGGACGGTCGAGCAGAATGTCGGGCTGGGGCTGGAACTCGCCGGGGTTGCCGAGGCCGAGCGCAAGGAGCGGGTTCGCAAGCAGTTGGCGCTGGTAGGCCTCGACCAGTGGGCGAAGAAATACGCGCACGAGCTTTCCGGCGGCATGCAGCAGCGCGTCGGCCTGGCGCGCGCCTTCGCCACGGAAGCTCCCATCCTCCTCATGGACGAGCCGTTCTCGGCGCTCGATCCGCTCATCCGCACCAAGCTTCAGGACGAATTGCTGCAGCTCCAGGAGCGGCTGCACAAGACCATCATCTTCGTCAGCCACGACCTCGAGGAGGCGCTCAAGATCGGCACCCACATCTCCATCATGGAGGGCGGCCGCATCGTCCAGACCGGCGCACCGGAGGACATCGTGCTCAGGCCCGCCAACGATTACGTGCGCGAGTTCATCTCCAACGTGAACCCGCTATCGGTGCTGACCGCGTGGAACGTGATGCGCGACCGGCGCGACCTCGACGATGCCGGCGACGGCTGGGTGTGGCTCGACCGGCGCAATACCACCCGATTCAAGGTCGATGCCGACGGGCTGGTCATCGCCGCCGAGCGCAACGGCAGGCCGGCGGAGTGGGTCTCCTGCGACGATATCGAGAGACTGCCGCCAGATGCGCCGCAGGTGTTCTGGGCCAAGGCGGGCACGCCTCTCAAGACGGTCATGCATGCAATGCACTAGAGCCAAACGGCGCCGGTCGCGCTCTTCGACGAGCAGTCCCGCTTCCTCGGGTCGATCGGCGTGCGCGACGTGCTGAGCGCGATCATCAGGCGGTGAGATTCGGCATTCCCGGCGTGGAGTGGTGGCTGCGGCAAGTGTCGCGGGGACAGCACCCCCCTCTGTCCTTCCGGACATCTCCCCCTCAAGGGGGGAGATCAGCCGGCCGCACCGCCCCCATCTTATTTTGTAGCTTTGGAGATTGGCGAAGGCCGTGGTGACGGCTTGATCTCCCCCCTTGAGGGGGAGATGTCCGGCAGGACAGAGGGGGGTGAAGACGCGGAGGATAAGAGCGCGGCGACCCCCACAAAAGGCAGGGTCGGGGTTCCACTTCCGCGCGCCGCCCGCTACTGTCGCCCGGATTTTGTCCAACCATTCCAGCTAACCGGAGAAGCCATGAATCCGTCAGGTCAAGTCGCCATCGTCACCGGCGGAGGGTCGGGCCTCGGCGAAGCGACAGCCCGGGCGCTTGTGGCCAGGGGCGCGAAGGTCGCGATCTTCGACGTTCAGACGGACAAGGCGGAAAAGGTCGCCGGCGATATTGGCGGCGGCGCCTTCAAATGCGACGTGGCGAGCGCCGAGGGTGGCGAGAAGGCGATCGAGGAAGCCGCCGCAAAGCTTGGCCCGGCGCGCATCCTGGTCAATTGCGCCGGCATCGCCATCGCCATGAAGACGGTCGGCAAGGACGGGCCGCACCCGCTCGATCTCTACCGCAAGGTGCTGGAGGTCAACCTCGTCGGCAGCTTCAACATGATCCGACTTTTCGCGGCGCGCGCGCAGGATCTCGATCCGCTTCAGGGCGGCGAGCGCGGCGTGATCGTCAACACCGCATCGGTCGCCGCCTTCGACGGTCAGGTCGGCCAGGTCGCGTACTCCTCATCGAAGGGCGGTATCGTCGGTCTGACGCTGCCGGTGGCGCGCGACCTTGCCCGCTCGGGCATAAGGGTCTGCACCATTGCGCCCGGCATCTTCCGCACGCCGATGATGGCCGGCCTTCCCGAAGAGGCGCAGCAGTCCCTCGGCCAGCAGGTGCCGTTTCCGCCGCGCCTCGGCGAACCCGCCGAATACGCCGCGCTCGCCTGCCACATCGTCGAGAACCAGATGCTGAACGGCGAGACCATCCGGCTCGACGGCGCGATCCGCATGGCGCCGCGCTGAGCCGCCATGGCGCAAGCCGGGCAAGCGGAAAGGTCCGGGCCGCTCGCCGGCCTGAGCGTCCTCGAAATGGCCGGCATCGGCCCGGTGCCGCTCGCAGGGCTGATCCTCGCCGAGATGGGCGCCCGCCTCGTCCGCATCGAGCGGCCCGACAACGTAAACCTCATCCCGATCCCCGCCGAATTCGACCTCGACCTGCACGGCCGCGAGGTGCTGACGGTCGATCTCAAGCGGCAGGAAGGCCGCGATCTTCTCATGCGCCTGGTCGAGCGGTCGGACGTGCTCCTGGAAGGTTACCGGCCGGGGGTCATGGAACGCCTTGGGGCCGGGCCGGAAGAGGCGCTCCGGGCAAACCCGCGCCTGGTCTACGGCCGCATGACCGGCTTCGGCCAGGAGGGACCGCTTGCCGGACGCGCCGGGCACGACCTCACCTATCTCGCCTATTGTGGCGTGCTGCACGCCATTGGGCCGAAGGGCGGCAAGCCGGTGGTTCCGCTCAATCTTGCCGCCGATTATGGCGGCGGCAGCATGTTCCTTGTCGCCGGCGTGCTCGCGGCGCTCCTCGAGCGCGTGGGGTCCGGCAAAGGCCAGGTGGTCGACGCGGCGATGGTCGACGGCGCCTCGATGCTCGCCTCCCGCTTCTTCGCCTCGCTTTCCGGCGGGCTCTGGCGGGACGAGCGCGGCGCCAACCTGATCGATGGCGGTGCGCCCTTCTACGACACCTACGCGACGGCGGATGGACGGCACATGGCGGTGGCGTGCCTGGAGCCGCAATTCTTCGCCGAGTTCGCGCGGCTGCTGCCGCTCGAGGTGCGTTTCGTGGCGGCGCAGCACGACAATTCCCTATGGGACGAAATGCGCATGGCCATCGCCGCGCGGATGAGGGAAAAGACCCGCGAGGAATGGACGGCGCTGTTCGAAGGGACGGATGCCTGCGTCGCGCCCGTGCTGTCGCTCGGTGAGGCGCCCGATCATGCGCACGCAAAGGCGCGGCGCTCGCATGTCGTGCACGGCGTGCTTTCCCGCCCCGCGCCCGCGCCTCGCCTGTCGCGCACGCCGGCCCGCCCGGCTCGGCTGGAGGAACGGAGCGCGGAGCGGACGCTCGCAGGGTTCGGCCTGGAAGGCGGGGAGGTGCGCTCCCTCATCGAGCGCCGTGTCGTCGAGTGACGCGATCCGAATGGCGGAAGGACAGATGCCGGAAGAAAAGAATGTCATCCGCAAAACGGACGAGGAAGGCGTCCGCCTTGCAAGGACGCTGCTCAGGACGGCGCGCTACGGCGCGCTCGCCACGCTCGAACCGGGAACCGGCGCGCCGCTTGCAAGCCGTGTCGCGGTGGCGACGGAGGTCGGCGGCGATCCGCTCATCCTCGTCTCGGAGCTATCCGATCATACCGGCGCGCTCCTTGCCGATCCTCGCTGCTCGCTGCTGCTCGGCGAACCGGGCTCGGGCGACCCGCTCGCCTATCCGCGCATCTCGCTCGCCTGCCGGGCCGGGCGGCTGGAAGGCGGCACGTCGGAAGGCGAAGAGGCGCAGCGCCGCTATCTCAACCGGCATCCGAAGGCGAAGCTTTACGCCGGCTTCAAGGACTTCTCCTTCTTCCGGCTCCGAATCGAAAGGGCGGGCCTCAACGGCGGCTTCGCCAAGGCCTACCGTCTCGGTCGCGACGACATCGTGCTTTCGGGAGCAGCGGTTGCGGCCATCGCGGGCGGCGAGCAGTCGGCGCTCGAGCATATGAACGCGGACCATGCCTCGGCGCTCGATTTCTATGCGCGGCATTTCGCCGGTGCGCGCGATACGGGCTGGCGCGCGGTCGCCATCGATCCGGAAGGCATCGACCTGCAGCGCGCAGACGAGACCCGGCGGGTGTTCTTTCCCGCCGAGGTCGGCGATCTCACGGCATTGCGAAAGATACTGGTCGATATGGCCGCCACGGGCCGCAATTCCCGATAGTCGCAACGCAAGGTGAGTGGCCGCACCTCATGCCACCGTTTACCTTGAAATGACCGAGCCCGCGCCAATATCATTCCAAGGTGATTCCGGGGCGGCGACAAGGGGCGGCAAGCCAACTCTATTCCAATTTGGAGCTTCGTCGTATTCACGAACAGATCATATTAGGAATTACTAATGATTTCCGGTGCGCTCTTTGAAAGAGTTGACGAAGCCGCAAGGTTACTGGCCGTCCTTGGCAATGGAAAGCGACTGGCGATCCTTTGTCTTCTGGTCAATGGCGAGCTGTCGGTCGGCACGATCGCGGAGCGGGTAAAACTCAGCCAGTCGGCACTTTCGCAGCATTTGGCAAAGCTTCGCGGCGAGAAGCTGGTGAAGACGCGGCGGGAGCGGCAGACGATCTTCTATTCCTGCCGTTCCGAACAGGTGAGGGAAGTCCTTTCCACGCTCGACTGGCTTTTCGGCGACGGGCGGGCCGAGCGGCCGGACCGGAACCGCTCCGCCGGCGACAGCCCGTCCTCGTTGAGCTAGAACAGCAAATCCAATTCGCATCCCATTGGATTTGTCCGGCGTCCAGCCATCATGAAATGCGTCAATCCCGTTCGCATCGACGATCCCGACGATCCAAGGATCGGCGCCTATCGAAACATCCGCGAGAAGGACCTTTCCGGGCGGGAAGGTCTTTTCATTGCCGAAGGCAAGGTCGTGCTCAACGTGCTCTTCGCGGCACGGCGCTTCGCGGTGGAGTCGGTGCTCCTGCTGGAGAGCCGCGTAGCTGGGATGCAGGAAACGCTCTCGGCTGTGCCTGAAGGCACGCCGATCTATGTGGCCAACAAGGAGGTCATCGACCGGATCGCTGGCTTTCACCTGCATCGCGGGGTTTTGGCTCTCGGCCGCAGGCGCGTCGGCGAGAGCCTTGCGGGACTGATCGAAAGCCTCCCGCAGAATGCGCTCGTGATTGTGCTGGTCGGCATTTCCAATCACGACAATGTCGGCGCGATCTTCCGCAACGCGGCCGCTTTCGGCGCCGATGCCGTCATCCTCGACGAGACGTCGTGCGATCCGCTCTACCGCAAGGCGATCCGCGTCTCGGTCGGCGCCGCGTTGAAAGTGCCGTTCGTGCGGGGCGGCGACGGGGATTCGATCATGGCGGCGCTCCGTGAGGCGGATTTCAACGTGCTCGCGCTGTCGCCGCGCGGCGAAACGGATATCGGCGAGGTGACGCCTGCCGCCCGCACGGCGCTCGCGTTCGGAACGGAAGGCGAGGGGCTGCCGACGCGACTTCTTGCGCGGCTGCGCACGGTCCGGATCGACATGGCGCCGGGCTTCGACAGCCTGAACGTCGCCGCCGCGTCGGCGGTGGCGCTTCATCATCTGTGGCGCAAGCGACGAGAATAGCGCCCTTGCCTCTGTCGCATTTCATGCATTGCGCGGCCCTTTTGAGACGGCGACCCCCAACCGGTTTGGGTTTATTGCGCCGCAAGGGAACCTGCCGTCCAGCCGATTTGCACGATCACGCTACAGGTTGAATTGTGTACACATAAGCCGCCGATCCGGAAGCTGCGGCGGCTGGAAATCCGGCTGGACACATTTGCGGAGGTATGCATGGCCGAGTTCAAGACCGACATCGAAATCGCGCGCGCGGCGAAGAAGAAACCGATCATGGATATCGGTGCGAAGCTCGGCATTCCGGCCGAGCACCTGCTGCCCTACGGCCATGACAAGGCGAAGGTGTCGGCCGAGTACATCCGGTCGCTTGCGGACCGGAAAGACGGCAAGCTGATCCTGGTCACCGCGATCAACCCGACGCCGGCCGGCGAGGGCAAGACGACGACCACCGTCGGCCTCGGCGACGGACTGAACCGGATCGGAAAGAAGGCGATCATCTGCATCCGCGAGGCGTCGCTCGGGCCGAATTTCGGCATGAAGGGTGGCGCGGCCGGCGGCGGCTACGCCCAGATCGTGCCGATGGAGGACATGAACCTCCACTTCACCGGCGATTTCCACGCCATCACCACCGCGCACAATCTGCTGTCGGCGATGATCGACAACCACATCTACTGGGGCAACGAGCTCGGCATCGACATGCGCCGGGTGACGTGGCGGCGCGTCATGGACATGAACGACCGGGCGCTGCGCGAGATCGTGTGCTCGCTGGGCGGCGTGGCCAACGGCTTCCCGCGCGAGGCCGGCTTCGACATCACGGTCGCTTCCGAGGTGATGGCGATCCTCTGCCTGGCGCGCAACCTCAAGGACCTTCAGAAGCGTCTCGGCGACATCATCGTCGCCTACCGTCGCGACAAAACGCCCGTTTACGCGCGCGACCTGAAGGCCGACGGCGCGATGGCGGTGCTGCTCAAGGACGCCATGCAGCCGAACCTGGTGCAGACGCTGGAGAACAATCCGGCCTTCGTCCATGGCGGGCCGTTCGCGAATATCGCGCATGGCTGCAATTCCGTGGTGGCGACCACGACGGCGCTGAAGCTCGCCGACTATGTGGTGACGGAGGCCGGGTTCGGCGCCGATCTCGGCGCGGAGAAGTTCTTCGACATCAAGTGCCGCAAGGCGGGCCTGAAGCCGGCGGCGGCGGTGATCGTCGCCACCGTGCGCGCCATGAAGATGAACGGCGGGGTCAAGAAGGAGGATCTCGGCAAGGAGAATGTTGAGGCGGTGAAGAAGGGCGCGCCCAATCTCGGCCGCCACATCGAGAACGTGCGTCAGTTCGGGGTGCCGGCGGTCGTCGCCATCAACCATTTCCATTCCGATACCGAAGCCGAACTCCAGGCGCTGAAGGACTATGTCGCCTCGATGGGCGAGGAAGCGATCCTCTGCCGCCACTGGGCGGAAGGCTCGAAGGGCACGGAGGAACTGGCGAAGAAGGTGGCGGCGCTCGCCGAATCCGGCGCCTCGCAGTTCGC
>JBQCFH010000301.1:0-9952 GCA_051959385.1 Rhizobiaceae bacterium
TCGCGCCAGAGCTGGATCGAATTGCCGTATACAAGGTCGATGTGCGGCGGAATGCCGGGCTGCTGCGGATCGAAAACCAGGTTGGCGATGCCGCCGCGTATGCCCACCGTCCCGACCGGGGTGTTGAGCTGCACGCCGCCCGGTGTCTTCGATGTCTTGCCGCCGATGAAGCGGAAGACGCCCTTGCTGAGCGAAGCCGTGATCTTCGCCGTTCCCTTGTCTGGGTCGTAGACGAAGGTGTCGATGATGAGGCCCGAATTGGGACCGACGGTGAACGTCGTGCCGTCAGCGAGCAGGACCTGGAGCAGCCCACGCGCGTCCGTATCGATGCGCTCGTTGTGGACAACTTTTTCGCCGATCGTAAGCGTCCGCACCTGGCCTCCCGGAGGGGTGCCGGTTGCGGCCGGATTGACGGCGGCCGTGACCCCGACCTGCTGGGCCACCGCCGGCCCAGCGATGACCGACGGGCCCGACAGACAAAATGCAGCAAAGAGGATCGGAAAGACGCGGCACATCAGAACCTCCTCGCCACGGCAATCGAAACGCCGACGCTGTCAAAGGAATAGATGTCCAGGTTCGAATCGACATTGCGGTAGCTGATGCCGGTCTGCAATGCCCATTTGTCGGCGAGCGGCACCGTCAGCCCGCCATAGACGAACGTTTCGGTGTCCCGCTCCTTTGCGCTGACAAACAGGTCTGGGTCGACTTCGTCGAAGCGGCGGCGGAGTATCCCTCCCGAAACTGTCGTCATCCAGCGGCCCGGCAGTGCCGAAATCGGCGAATCGAAGGCGTAGCTCAATCCGACCGATCCCCCGACCTCCCAGAAGCTACGATAGTCGGCGACCGCGACATGACGCGCGGCGTCGACCAGGCCGAAAATCGAGAACCGGTCGTTGAACGCGTGCTGGAAATATCCCGACACGTCGTACCGGTTGCCCGTGCGGTCGGATGCGTCCGGCCTGAAATCCGAATCCCGATAATCCAGGTACCTGTACTCGAACCGGAGTTCTCCACGGTTCATGGCGTCGAATATCTTGCCGAACTTGGCGCCGGCGCCGATCGAGCCCTGATAGGTCTCGCCGTCGAGCGCGACCCCGCCCAATATGCCATAGATCGACAGGTCGGCATTCGGGATGTTGAACCGGCCGAGATTGAAATCCGGACCGAAAGTGAGTTGGCCGAGCAGCGTGTCGTTCCGATGCAAGTCGGAATAGAGCGAACCGTACGTCAACAGATTGACGTCGAATGCGTCGCCCTGGCTTGGGAGCATGTAGCGGTAATGAAACTGCCCGATGATGAAGCCGTTCGTATCTTCCTTGGCGCGGGCGGACGGGTCGATGAACCTCGGGAAAAAATCGCCTGGAAGAAAGACGAAATCGTTGTTCACGCCGTCATTGGCGTTTGTCTGGTAGCGTACTCCGAGCGCCACGCTGCCGTGAAAGCTGCTCGTTTCGGTCTTCTCGTTGATGATGCCCAGATAAAGGTTCGCCCGGTCTTTCATATCCGGCGGCACGTCGGGCAGCTTGAGCACGCTGTCGAAATAGCCGCGCGCCGTCTCGTAGGAGCCGAGCCGGAAATAAAGCGCGCCGAGCTCGAGCTTCAGCCGCGGCAGGTCCGGCGCGAAGATCAGCATGCGCTCCAGCGTCGAGATCGCACCCTCGAGATCGCCCACTTGCGACGACAGCGCCGCATATTCGAGCGCCAGTTCCACATTGGCGGGCTGCGCCAGCATCTCGTTGAACAGCGCGCCGCGGCGCGCGTTGATCTCGGAGACGCTCCCGTGACCGGTTTGCGGCGGAACGTTGAGGCTCGCCGTCGCCGATTGCGCCGAAGCGTAGCCCGTCGCCAGCACCCCGCCGGCCGAGGCAAGCCCGGCGACCAGGAGCGTCTGCGCCAGCGCAGTGAAAAGCCGGAATTCGCGGCCGGAGGCTCTCATCGGGAGAAGCCGCTCCGGAGAGAGGGCGCTGCCCGTGCCGCCATGCGGGACGAATCATGGACCAAAGGACAATCCCCCCGAAATCCCGCAGGGCTCCCACCCGCCATGGAACGCCGCACGGAACCGATGTCTTTTCGGAACAATTCCGGAGGCGATCCTAGGAGCATCGCGGCCAAAGCGCAAATGCGTTTTAGCGCGCGCCAACAGGTCGATTTCGCTCCGCCCTTACCGCCCGCCCGGGCGTCAGCCCGCCAGCGCCGCCTCGAGGCTCGGGTAGACCGGAAACAGCCGCAGAAAGCCGCTCATTTCAAAGGCGAGCCTGATTCGGCTGTTCAGCCCCGTCAGCGCCATGCGCCCGTCGTTGCGCCGGATCTTCTTCGCCGAGGAGAGGAACACCGAGAGCCCGGTGCTGCTGATATATTCGAGCCCGGCCATGTCGACGACGATATTGATGTCGCCCCTATCGATGACGGCGCTCATATGCCGGTCGAATTGCGAGGAGGTGGCGCTGTCGATCCGGCCGACCGGCGAAACGACCAGAAAGCTTCCGCGGCGGCTTTCGGTGATCTCCATGCGATGTCGGCCTCGGTGCTGTCTCGCGGCAAGGATGTCGGATACGGGTTGACGCGCAAACCGCAGTGAGTGGTAATTGGCACAAAAGGCCGCCCCGAGGCAATTGCCGCTTCGGCTCGACTGGGCGCTGTTGGGGAACCGGATGTCTGACGTGCCGACGGAGGAGGCTCTCGCCCGCTCGATGAATGCCGGGCTTCTGCCGCAGGCCTTTCCGTTCCGGCGCGAGGTAGAATTCGCCGGCGCGCGGCACGGCTCGACCGAGCGGATCTGCTTTTACGACGATTGGTGGCCGGACAGCGGCACCGTCTGTTTCGTCGCCGCAAGCCTGGCTTCCGGAGGTGTCGCGGGCGCCATGGCTGCCGCGTCGCTTCGGCATCTCCTGCGCGCGGCGATCGGCGAATTCCCGGAACCGGGAACCGCGCTCGCCTCCTGCGGGCATCTGATCGGCCGCGACACGGGAGTGGCGGCGGCCGTGCTCGATCTGCGCTCCGGCGTCGCCCGGACGGCTGCGAGGGGCAGCGGCGCCCTCGCCGGCGACCCGGCCGAGCATGCCGGCGGCCGCATCGCGCTCCGGCCGGGCACGGATTTGTGGATCGGCGCCGGACCGCTGCCGGCCGGTTGGACGGCGGGGGCGAGCGCGGGCCTGTCGCCGGCGGAGACCGTCGCGGCGATCGACGCCCGACTCACGCCCGGCGCCGTACTCGGACTGATCCGTTTCAAGGGCGCCGCCCGGCAATCCGCCGACGCCGTCTCCGAGACGATTTCGCTCACCAACGAGAACGGCGAGGTCGCCGAGGCGATCGCGCGCATGGAGAAATTCCGCGAGCGCGCCGGCATCGGCGAGGATGCCTTCGCCGGCATGGACCTCGCCGTGGACGAGATCCTGACCAATGTGATCAGCTATGCCTTCCGCGACGGCGACCGCCACCGGGTCGATCTCGAGCTCGATTTTTCCGGCGGAAGGCTCCGGGTCGAGATCCGCGACGACGGCGTCCCCTTCAATCCGCTCGACATTCCGGCGCCGAAGCTCGACGGCGAAATCGGCGAGCGCGATGTCGGGGGGCTCGGAATGCACTTTGTCCGCAACATTGCCGACGACATCACCTACCGCCGCGAGGCGAACTGGAATATACTCAGCCTGTCAAAGAATATGGGCGGAACGTAGCGGGGGAGCGCATGAACGCGGCGCGCTTGGGCGACAGCATTCTTCAGGACGCGCCGCATTGCCACGCGCCGATCCATCCGGCGGCGCCGTCGCCGACGCCCGCACCGCACCCCGCCATGCCGCTGACCATCGTGAAAGGCGAGCCCACCGTGCTGATCGGCAAGATGCCGGCGGCGCGCATGATGGACATGTCGCAGCCCTGCCTTCTGGCGGGTTGTGTTCCGGGCGGCCCGGGCAACATCGCCAAGGGCTCGGCGACGGTGATGATCGGCAAGATGCCGGCCGCGCGCGTCGGCGACCTGACCATGCATCCGAGCTGCGTGGCGCCCATTCCGAGCCCCACGGGCAAGATCCTGCCGCCGGGATGCCCGACCGTGATGATCGGCGGGTAGGCGGGGCCGGCCGGGAGATGTGCGGCGAACAGCATGCATCGAAGCGCCGAACGACGCCTCGCCCGGGCGCTCGCCGCGCCGCCGGAGCATCCGGCCGCGTGTAGGCCGTTTCGGGGTTAGGGCGAGGCATGCTTCTTTCGCATTTCAGTTCGCTTCGGCCGATTTGCCCGAATTGCCGCATGCGAAAGAAAACGGTCGAGCTGCGGCTGTCGGTGGTCGAGGCGGAAGAAGGAGACGATGTCGTCTCCGGCATCATTGGCTGCGAAGTGTGCGGCGCGGAATATCCCGTCATCGACGGCCTGCCGATCCTCGTCGCCGATGTCCGGCGCTATCTGCAGGACAATCTGTTCTATCTCCTTGCCCGCACCGACCTGACGCCGGCCGTGGAGAGCCTGATCGGCGACGCCAGCGGCCCCGGCAGCATGTTCGAATCGGCCCGGCAGCATCTTTCCTCCTATGTCTGGGACCATTGGGGCGAGTTCGATCCCGCGGAGCGCCAAGCCTCGGACGGCCCGCGTCCGGGCGCGGTCGCCCGTGCTCTCGACGCCGCCCTGGCGATGGCCGGCGACGACCTGCCCGCCGGTCCGATCCTCGATGTCGGCTGCGGCGCCGGGCGATCGGTCCATGAGATCGCCAAACGCCATGACCGCGCCGTGCTCGGCATCGACCTCGGCGCCTCGCTGGCGCGCACCGCGCGCCGCGCGGTCGTCGGCGGCGAGGTCGATTACGGCCGCCGTCGCATCGGCCTGACCTATGACCGGCGCCGCTTCCGCGTCCCGCCCTCGCCGGAAGGCCGTGCCGACATATGGATCTGCGATGTCCTCGCCCTGCCCTTCGCGGATGAAACCTTTGCGCTGATCGTCGGCATGAACGTGCTCGACTGCCTCGGCAGTCCGCGCGACGGCCTGGTTGAAATCGACCGCGTCCTCGCCAGAGGCGGCGAACTCCTGCTGACCGTGCCCTTCGACTGGAGCGCGGCGGTCACGCCGGTTGAAAGCTGGCTCGGCGGGCACTCGCAGCGCGGCCCCCACGGAGGCTCCGGCGAGGCTATCCTCGATCATCTGTTGACGGACGGACCGCTGGCTGCGGGGTCGCTGCGTCGGAAGCCGTGTACAGTCGAGATTCCATGGCACGTTCGGCTTCACGAACGGTCGTGCATGCACTATCAAACTTACGGGATCGCCGCGCGGCGCGGCTGATCCTCGATCCGTGGCGGACGGACATATGATTAGGGCGGAAGGGGGCTCCCGGTGAAATTGACGCTTTCCTTGCGGACGTCGCCGCCTCGGGAAGGCGTTGAGGCGGAGCGCGTGCTGGAGGAAGGCTCGATGACGATCGGGCGCGCGCCCGACGCCACCTGGACGATACCCGATCCCGCCCGGGTCATTTCCAAGAAGCATTGCCGCATCGACGCATCGCCTGGCGGCTTCACCATCACGGACATCTCGACCAACGGCGCTTTCCTGAACGAGCAGCCGATCGGCCGTGATTCGACCCGCAAGCTTTCGGATGGCGATCTTGTCCGGATGGGCGACATCGTCATCGCGGCGAGGATCGAGGACGTCGGCGACAAGCAGGCCGAGCCCGAACATTCGGTGCTGCTCTCGGACGGCCCCTTCGGCGAACACGAAGCCTCCGCGGCGCCCAGGCCGGGGAACGGCCTTGCGCCCGCTGCCGCCGGCGCGCCGTTGGCGGAAGGTCCTATCGCCGAGGACTGGTGGAAGGAGCCGCCGCCGCTTGCCGCCGTGAACGGCATTGCAAGGCTGGCCGGGACCGCGCCGTCCCTCGCCAATGGCGACACCATCGTCATCAATCTCGTCGGGCGCTTTCCGGACCTCGACGTGGCCACGCTGGCGCAAGCGATGGACGCGGCGGGCGCCGTCATCGGCGACCGCGACTGGCGGACGTTCTACGACCGGCTGCAGGCATATTTGCGGGATCGATATCCGGAGAATGCATAGGCCGTACTGGGGCGGCGGCGGCGTGGGTGGGTGCTTTGGTATGGTGCGGTTTCTCCGGCTGTTGATGATCGTCTTTTTGGCGTTCGCCCTCGCCTCGTGCGGCATCTTCGGCAAGAAGAAGCCGCCGGCGAAGGAGATCGAGATCAAGCCGGCGCCCCAGAACGCCGGCCTCGACTTCCTTGTCACCGCCTCGCCTCTCGTCAATCCGCAGCCCGACGGGCAACCCTCGCCGACCGTGGTCCGCGTCTACCTCCTGTCGGGCGAGACCGCCTTTGCCAACGCCAGCTTCCGGCAGCTTTGGGAGAACGACGCCAAGACGCTCGGACCGACCATGCTCGGCAAGGCGGAACTGATCGTGCAGCCGGGCAGCGTCGCGCACGTCAAGGCGCCCATGGCCGAGGGAACGGTTCTGGTCGCGGTCGTCGTCGGCTTCCGCGACTTTCAAGACGCGAAATGGCGTGCCATGGTGCCCTTGCAGGGCGAAAAGCGACTGAATCTGAAAGCCGACCTGAAGACGCTGTCCGTCAGCCTGGGACCACAGGACTGACGATGGCGACCGGCTGATTTTGGAACGGGAAAGAGGCGCTTCATGCCTGTCGACAGCAAGGTGATCTGGTCCGAGGGGATGTTCATCCGGGCCCAGCACTTCCAGCAGGAAGCCCGCTACGTGGAAGGCATGGCGCGCCAGCTCTTCCGCGGCCTGGGCGCCTATGGCTGGGGCCTCTCCGAACTGAAGCTCAACCGAGACCTTCTCTCGATCGGCAAATTCGCCGTGGAACGCGCTTCGGGCATCTTTCCCGACGGTACGCCTTTCGAGTGGCCCGACGATGTCGACGAGGAGGCCATGCGGCCGCTCGACCTCGACGAGAGCGCGCGCAACCAGATCGTCTACCTGACCCTGCCGGCCCGCCGCCCGGGCGGCATGGAAGTGGCGAACGGCGCCGCCGACGCGATCACCCGCTATGTCGCGCACGACCTGGCGGTCGCCGATTCGGCCGCCTCGGAGGAGACCTCGGCCACGATCACCATCGGCAAGCTGCGCATCCGCTGCGCGCCGCAGGGCGCCGAGCGCGGCGGCCTGCTCGGGCTCGGCGTCGCCCGCATCGGCGAGGTCCGTTCCGACAACACCGTCATCCTCGACGAGAGCTTCATCCCGCCGCTGCTCGACATGCGGGTGTCGCAGGTGGTGAGCGGCTATGTCACCGAGATCGTCGGCCTGCTCAACCATCGCGGCGAGGCAATCGCGTCGCGGCTCGCGGCCGGCAGCGAGGGCACTTCCGGCGAATTGTCGGACACGCTGATGCTGCAGGGCGTCAACCGATGGCAGCCCGTCTTCGCCCATCTGTCGACGGCCTCGACCGTTCATCCCGAGACCGTCTATACCAACATGGTCTCGCTTGCCGGCGAGCTTGCCACCTTCGCCCGCTCCAACCATCGTCCGCCGGCCTTCCCGGCCTATGACCATGACGACCTTCAGGCGACCTTCGCGCCGGTCATGACCTCGCTGAGGCAGGCGCTGAGCGCCGTGCTGGAGCGGGGTGCGCTGACCGTCCCGCTCATCCAGCACCGCTACGGCATCCGGGTCGCCGAGGCGCCGGACCGCTCGATCTATTCGAAATATACGCTGATCCTGGTGGCGCGGGCCGACATGCCGGCCGAGACGCTGGCGAAGCGCCTGGTCGGGCAGGCCAAGGTCGGGCCGGTCGAGCAGATCCGCGAACTCGTCAACGCCGCCCTGCCGGGAATACGTCTGCGCGGCCTCACCTCCGCGCCGCGGCAGATCCCGTACCACACGGGCAAGGCCTATTTCGAGCTGGACAGGACGAGCCCCGTCTGGAAGCAGATCGCGTCCTCCAGCGCGCTGGCGATCCATGTCGCCGGGGATTTCCCCGGCATCGAACTCGAATTGTGGGCCGTCAAGGATTGATGGGAGGAACCCACCATGGCCGATCCGTTCTTCGATCCCCCCGATGCCGATGACACGATCCGGCGTCCCCTGCCTCAGGCCAGGCAGTCCAAACGTCCGAACGGCGAAAGCCTGTTCTTCGACGACGGTTTCGACGACCGCGGCGACGACACGTTCCGATCGGATTTCGCCGCGCCCCGCCCGCGCCGCGCCGACAGCTTCGACGATCTTCTGGGCGACGACGGCGGGTTCCCGGATGATTTCGGGACCGACCCGTATTTGAAATCCGGCAAGGAGGCGGTGATCGAGAAGGCGTTCGATCTCGCCTCCGTCAATCCGCTCGTCAGCGCCGCAGCACCCCTCCTCTGGCTGGCGGGTAGGCTCAACGAGAGCGCCCCGCCGGAGGATGTGGAGCGTTTCCGCCAGCGCATCCTGGCCGAGATCAAGCAGTTCGAGACGGCGGCCATGGCCCGCGACGTGCCGCCGAGGCTCGTGCGCATGACGCGCTATGCCATCGCCGCCACGCTCGACGACATCATCCTGAACACGGAATGGGGCGGCCAGGCGGTGTGGGCCGGCCGCAGCCTCGTCAGTTCGCTCTACAACGAGACATGGGGCGGCGAACGCTTCTACGAGCTCCTCAACCAGATGCGCCGGGCGCCGGAGGAGAACATCGACGGCCTCGAATTCATGGCCATCTGCCTGGCGGTCGGCTTCTCCGGCAAGTACCGCGTCATGGAAGGCGGCCAGGGGCGGCTGAGCCGGTTGCGCCACGAGCTCTACCGGATCATCCGCCGCGTTCGCGGCCCCTACGACCGCGAGCTGTCACCGCCCTGGGAGCCGGTCGCGGTGGCGCATGTCGCGCCGAAATCGGCGCGCGGCGCCTGGATCATCGCCATCGTCGCGCTCGTCCTCGCCGCCATCCTGTGGGCGCTGTCGAGCCTAGACTTGCGGCAGCGCGTCGACGCGGCGGTACAGCAGATCGATGCGCTGGCGCCGGCGGTTCCCGTCGTCGTCTCCGCGCCGGCCGTCCCCAACATCCCGGAGCCGGTAAAGCCCAAGGTGAAGACGCAGATGGAGCGCCTGCAGGGCTTCCTCGCCGACGACATCGCCGCAAGGCGCGTCGAACTCGCCAGGGAGGGCGACAAGATCGCCATACGCATGCTGAACGCGTCCTTCCCGTCGGGCGGTGTCGACCTCGCCGCGTCGAGCGATCCGCTCGTCGGCCGCATCGCCGCCGCCATCAACCACGAGAAGGGGCCGATCGTCGTGGTGGGCAACACCGATAACGTGCCCGTGCCCTATGGCAGCAAACTCGGCGACAACATGGCGATTTCCAAGGCCCGCGCCGATTCGGCGGCCGAGGTGCTGAAGAAGGGGCTCGACGATCCCTCGCGCGTCACCACCGTCGGCCGCGGATCGAACGACCCGATCGCCTCCAACTCGACGCCCGAGGGCCGCGAGAAGAACCGCCGCGTCGAGTTCCTGATCGATGCGGAGGCGGCAAGCTGAGATGTCGGCGCGGGGCACCATCGTGACCGTTCTTGGCCTGCTGGTGGCGCTCGCCGCCAGCTGGCTGATCTGGCGCGACGCGAAGCTGACGCCGCCCGACCTCCATTTCGCCCTCGGCCTCGTGCCGCTGGTCGTCTGGGGCTTCCTGCCGGTTCTCCTCGCCTGGTCGGCGAGGAGGCGGGACGCTCGCGGAGAAACCGGGAGGAGAATGGAAGTACGCGAGCGCAAGCGCGCCGTCCTCGCCCTTCTGAAGAGCCGCGGGCTCGCCGGCTTCCGCCGCCGCTATCGCGTGCCGCTCTTCCTCGTGCTGGGACCCGGCGGCTCCGGCAAGTCGAGCATCCTCAAGCAGTCCGGCTTCGAGCTCGGCAACGGCGTCCGCATCGCCGATACGGTCTGGTGGGTGGGCGAGAAGGCGATTTTCGTCGAGGCTCCGCTCGGCGCCGGACACGAGACGATCCTGCAACTCGCCGCGCTCCTGTCCAGGGTGCGTCCGGACCTGCCGCTGAA
>JBQCFH010000302.1:0-2654 GCA_051959385.1 Rhizobiaceae bacterium
CAGGCGCTCGCGACGCGGCTGAAGCTGCCGGACAATCTGGTGCGGCATATCGAATCGGCGGTCGAAGCCGTGCAGGCGTGAGCGGGTATGGCTGGCGCCCCAGTGCCGGAGGCAGCTGGGATGTGGCGCGGGTTTACCTCCCACTTGAGGGGAGGGTCGTCGGACAATTGGAGCGACGCGGAAATTGTGAGACGGGGTGGGGGTGATTTGGACGAAGCGTCTTTAACCCTCACCCCGATCCGCTCCGCGGATCGACCCTCCCCACAAGGGGGAGGGTGGGGGCATTCGCCGGCCTTGCCAAATCCGCTTCGGATTGCATAAGCTTCCGCACGTCCAGATCCTGGGCGGTTGTCGATGGCCGCCTCTGCGTCAAGGGTCGAGGAGAATCCGGGGCGCGGATATCTCCATCATGCCCACCATCACGGAAACCGAAACGCCGGTCGCCATGGCCGCTGCGTTCCGTTCCGGCATGAAAGGACGATGATGCTCAGGATGCTTTTTCTTGCCGGCGCCCTCGTCGCCGCGCTGAGTTCCGCGGCGCAGGCCGCGGGCAAGTACACGATCTTCGCCGCCGCCAGCATGAAGGACGCGCTCGACAAGGCGGCCAAGGATTTCGAGGCAGCAAACGGCACGAAAATCGTGCTTTCCTTTGCGTCCAGTTCGGTGCTGGCGAAGCAGATCGAGGCGGGTGCGCCGGCCGACGCCTTCATCTCCGCCGACCTGCAATGGATGGACTATCTCGCGGAGCGCAAGCTCATCAAGCCGCAGACGCGCCGCGTCATTGCGCGGAACGATCTGGTGATCGCCGCGCCGCCGGGCACCGAACCGGTCGCCGATCCGGAAGGGCTGCTCTCCGGCGGCAAATTCGCCATGGGCGATCCGAAAGGCGTGCCGGCCGGCAAATACGGCAAGGCGGCGCTCGAGCAGCTCAAACTGTGGGACAAGGTCAAGGCGAACGCCGCTTTCGGCGAAAATGTGCGCGTGGCGCTCGAATATGTGCGCAAGGGCGCGGTCGGCGCGGCGATCGTCTACGGATCGGACCGCTTCGCCGCGCCGGAGCTGGCGACGGCTTACGTTTTCCCGGCGAACAGCCATGAGCCGATCGTCTATCCGGCGGCGGAGACGGCAGGCGGCAATGACGGCGTCACGAAATTCCTCGATTTCCTGTCCAGCGAGGCGGGGCAGAAGAACTTCGTCGCCTTCGGCTTCGCGCCGGCGAGGAAATAGGAAGCCGTCGTGAGCGAGGCTGAGGCAACAGTCGTTATCCTGTCGCTGAAGGTCGCGCTCGCGGCGATGGTCTTCAGCCTCGTGCCGGCCTTTGCGGTCGCGTGGCGTCTGGCGCGCGGCCGCTTCCGGGGCAGGAGCCTCGTGCAGGCGCTGGTCACGCTGCCGCTCGTCCTGCCGCCGGTCGTCACCGGCTACGGGCTGCTGTTCCTCTTCGGCAAGCACGGGCCGATCGGCGGCTTTCTGGAAAATACGTTCGGCATCGTCTTCGCCTTCCGCTGGACCGGCGCGGCGCTCGCCGCGGCCGTCATGGCCTTCCCACTGATGGTGCGGCCGATCCAGCTTTCCATCGAGGCCGCCGATCCGGGACTGGAAGAGGCGGCCCGCACGCTCGGCGCCTCGCGGGCGATGACATTCCTCACCGTGCTGCTGCCGCTCGCGCTACCAGGCGTGATCGCCGGCGCTATCCTTGCCTTCGCGCGCGCCATCGGCGAGTTCGGCGCGACAATCACCTTCGTCGCCAACATCCCCGGCGAGACCCAGACCATGTCGCTCGCCATCTATTCGCTGCTGCAAAGCCCGACCGGCGATGCCGCAGCGCTGCGCCTGATCGTGTTTTCGATCGGGCTCGCGGTGGCGGCGATCGTTGCCTCGGAATGGTTTGCACGGAAGCTGCAGAGGCAGCGCGGCTGATGGGCGTGCTGCAGGTCTCCGTCGCGGGAGGGGCCGGCGAATTCCGGCTGGCCGCCGATTTCGAGGCCGGCTCCGGCATCACCGCGCTGTTCGGGCGTTCGGGTGCCGGCAAGACCACGATCCTGAAGATGATCGCCGGCATGACGAAGCCGCAGGCGGGGCGGATCGTCGCCGACGACAGGGTGCTCTTCGACGGCGCGTCGGGCATCGACCTTTCGCCGGCCCGGCGCCAGGTCGGCTTCGTCTTCCAGGACGGGCGGCTCTTTCCGCACCTTTCGGTTCGCCGCAACCTGACCTATGCCCGCTGGGCTGGGAGGCGGAAGGCGAGCCGGCCGTTCGAGGAGGTAGTGGCGCTGCTCGGGCTGGAGGCGCATCTCGACCGACCGCCGGCGACGCTTTCTGGCGGCGAGCGGCAGCGGGTCGCGATCGGCAGGGCGCTTCTGTCCGACCCGGCGATCCTTTTGATGGACGAGCCGCTCTCCTCTCTTGACCAGGCGCGGCGGCTCGACATCCTGCCCTATATCGAGGCGATCCGCGACGAGACGCGCATCCCGATCGTCTATGTCAGCCATGATATCGACGAGGTGGCGCGGCTTGCCGACACTGTGGTCGTGCTCGAACAGGGGCGGATGCTTGCGGCGGGACCGGCGGCGGAAATCTTCGGCCGGCTCGATCTCGGCGATACGCTCGGCCGGCAGGAAGCGGGCGCGCTGATCGAGGCGACGGTCACGGCGGTC
>JBQCFH010000303.1:0-6226 GCA_051959385.1 Rhizobiaceae bacterium
AGCCAGTACATCAACAAGCTGCGCGCGCCCGACGCCGAGGACCGGCTGTCGGCGAATCGCTACGAAAAGCTTTTCGGCATGCTCTCCAAATTTTCCGCGACCGACTGGCTGACGGACGAAGAGAGAGCCGGCTATCTGGCAGCCTGGAGCGAGCCCGGCGCGCTTACCGGCATGCTCAACTGGTATCGCGCCTCGCCGGTCGTCGTGCCGGCGCCGGGAGAGGCGCCGACACATGCGCCGATCCTCGACATTCCGGAAGATGCGCTGACGGTCCGCATGCCGCACCTGCTTCTCTGGGGAGAGGCCGATACGGCGCTCAGGCCGTCATGCATCGCGGATTTGGCCTGCTATGCACCCCGGCTCGAGACGAGGCGTTTCCCAGGCAGCGGGCACTGGATCCTGCACGAGCGGCCGGCAGAGATCGCCGCCGCGATCAGGGCGTTCGCCGAGGCATCGTCGGAGCGGTAGGTCGCTCCGCGCCGGTGATGATCATTGCCCGTGGCTCGAAGGGAACCGGCGCGCTTCCGGGGATCGCGGCCGGCGCGTTGGGGCAATGTCAATTTGCGTTGCGGAATTTGAACTCGCCATTGCCCACGGGCGGTAGCGCCCCAGATGCAACGATGACATGCTCTCTTCGCGGGCGGGCGCCTGATACTCGACAGACCTGAGCAGGATATCGCATTGCGAAATGATGCCCGTCGCCGGATTCCCCGCATCGATCTTGTCACGAAAGACGGCCAATGAGCGCCGTCGGGACGCATAGCCGGTTCCGTACCGATATTGAGGGCCTGCGCGCCATCGCCGTCGGCGGGGTTATCGCCTATCATTTCGGCCTTGCGGAACTGCCCGGCGGCTTCGTCGGCGTCGATGTTTTCTTCGTCATTTCGGGCTACCTCATCACGCGGCAGATCCTGGACGAGATAGATCGGCGCCACGCGGTCGATCTGTGGGCGTTCTACGCGCGCCGCGCGCGCCGGCTGCTCCCGGCGTCCATCTTCGTGATCCTGGCGACGCTGGCGGCAGGCTATTTCATCCTCGCGCCATCCGAACAGGAGCTCTACGCCAAGGGCGCGCTCTATGCGTCCACCTACATCATCAATCTTTGGCTGATCCGCTGGTCGCTCGACTATTTCGCCCAGGACGCATCCAGCAATCCGTTCATCCATTTCTGGTCGCTGTCGGTGGAGGAGCAATTCTATCTTGCCTGGCCGGCGCTCCTGCTTTTCTTCACATGGCTGCGTCCCGGAAGGCGCTCCCTTATCGTCCTCCTGTCGCTCGCCGCCGCAATCTCGTTCGCGCTCTGCGCATGGCTGACCGAAGTTTCGCAGCCATGGGCGTTCTATCTTTCGCCGCTGAGAGCATGGGAGTTCGCGCTGGGCGGCATCGCCTCGACGGCATTTTCGCGGGATCGGGGCGGGAGATTGTCGCCCGTGCTGCCGGTCATGGGCTGGTGCGGTCTGGCGCTGATCGGCTGGAGCTATTGGACGATTTCGGAGAAGGCGCCGTTCCCGGGCTTCCTCGCGCTCGTGCCCTCGGTGGGCGCGGCGATGGTGCTGGTCAGCGGCATTTGCCACGGCCGTGGCGGACCGCGCACGCTTCTCTCGCTGCCGCCCTTCCAGTGGACCGGCCGGCTTTCCTATTCGCTCTATCTCTGGCACTGGCCGGTGATCGTCTATGCGGCGATGCTGATGCCGGGGATGACGGGCATCGAACGTCTGGGATGTCTCGTCCTCACCTTTGCGCTCTCTGCCTTCAGCTATCTCCTCATTGAGAACCCGGTACGCCGCAGCCCATGGCTGATGGCGACGACGATCCGGTCGCTCGGCCTTGCCGCGCTGCTGACCGCGACCGGCGCCGTCTTCGCCTACGCCAATTCCCGCATCGCGGTCGACAGCGAGACGCCCGTGCTCCGCCGGATCGCCGGAGATGCCGAACTTCCCTCGACGGTACGCCAGAAGGATCCGTCCTGCGTGGTCACGCTGCAGGAATCGGAGCCGAAGGCCTGCGTGTTCGGCGCGCCCTCATCGGCGAATACGGTCGTGCTCTTCGGCGATTCGCATGCCGACCATTGGTCGACCCCGCTCATCGAGATCGCCAACGAGGAAGGCTTCCGTCTCGTCACCTTCATGAAGTCGTCCTGCCGCGCGACGCGGATGACCTCCTACAGCGATAAGCTGAGGCGGAAATTCACCGAGTGCAATGAATGGCGCGAGAAGGCGATCAGGCGCATCATCGCCATGAAGCCGCAAATGGTCATCATCTCCCAATTTTCGATCGGCAATCTCGAAGGAGAAATCGCCGACCCGGCGCAGATACCCGCCCGAAAGCGGCAATGGGCGGAGGGCCTTCGCTCCACGATCGGGGAATTCGGCAAAGCCGGTATCGAAACCGTCTATCTGCGCGATGTCCCGACGCATGATGCCTATATCGACAAATGCGTCGCGCGGGCTCTGTGGCAGCAAAGGAGCCCGTCCATTTGCGATACGCCGCGCGAGGAGGCCGCGGACGATGCCGACGCGGCGACCGAGCGGCGCGTCATTTCCGGCATTGAAAAGGCGCGCTATGTCGACCTGACGAACCTCTTCTGCGGCGAGCAATTCTGTCACGCCATGATCGGCGGGATGATTGCGTTCCGCGACCGGCACCACCTCGCAACGCCCTTCGCAGCCTCTCTGGCAGGGCCTCTGGAGCACGCCATCTTCACAAAGGAGAGCAGCGTGGCGGACGCCGACGCCCCGAGGCGGGGCAACCGTCCCATGTAGCTTGCCACCCCGGAGAGCGCGATGGCGGCGCTCTGCTGCCGAAACGTGTCAGCAGTAACCGCGGCGGTGCTCCTCTCCGGGTGGCGGAGTTCGGGCGAGAGGCCAAATATCGCGGCAAAGCGCCGAGGTCCGCCATGCCGTCCGCATTTTTTCCTCCAGTCCGACACCCGCTTTCCCCGCCGATGGCGATCAGGACGGTCGCGGCGCTGATTGCCATCGCGTTCCTCGGCAGCACGCTGGTCACGCCGCTCTACGCGGCCTACCGGCATGTGTTCGGCTTCTCCGAAATCACGTTGACGCTGATCTACGCCGCTTACGTCGTCGGCAATCTCGGGGCGCTTCTGTTTCTCGGCCGCCTTTCAGACCAGGTCGGTCGTCGGCCCGTGGCGCTGGCGTCGCTGGCGGCGGCCTTCGTCAGCGGGCTGCTTTTCCTCTTCGCGAGCGGCACGGCGTGGCTCTACGCCGGACGTATCCTGAGCGGCCTCGGTGTCGGGCTCGCATCGGGCACCGGCACGGCCTGGCTGACCGAGCTCTACGGTCGCGGGCAGAAGGCCCGTGCGACGCTTGCCGCCACCTGCGCCAATTTCGTCGGGCTGACACTCGGTCCGCTGATCGGCGGCCTCTTGTCGCAATATGCGCCCTGGCCGCTGCATCTCTGCTTCGTCATCTATCTGCTTGGGCTTGTCGCAGTTGCATTGCCCACGGCACTCGCCGGCGAGACGGTGCGCAGGCGCGAGACGGGCGCGTTCCGGCTTTCCTTGAAGCCGAGCCTCGGCGTCCCGCCGGACCTGCGCATCCGGTTCACGGCGCCGGCGGTGACCGCATTCGGTACCTTTGCCCTGATCGGTTTCTATGCCGCACTGATACCGACGATCCTCGCCCAGGGCTTCGGGCTCGGCAACCACGCCGTCGGCGGCGCGGTCGTCAGCGAACTTTTCCTCGTTGCGGTGCTGGTGATGGTGGCCACGCGCCGCCTGGCAAGCCGGACCGCGATGCTCGGCGGCCTCGTGCTGTTGCTGCCGAGCCTGGCGCTGCTGGTCGCGGCGCAATTCTATACATCCATGCCGCTCCTGATCGCCGGCACGGCGCTCACCGGCGTCGCCGGGGCGCTCGGCTATCGCGGAAGCCTGCAGGTCGTCAACGAGATAGCGCCCGAAGGGCAGCGGGCGGAGGTGGTCTCGAGCTATATGGTCGCCTGCTTCGTCGGCAATTCGATCCCGGTCATCGGGGTCGGCGTGATGACGACGGTCTGGAATGCGCTCCTCGCCAGTATCGTCTTTGCAGGCTTCATCGGCGTGTTTGCCGTCGCCGCGATCATCGTCGGCGTCCGCTACATCCCGAAGCAGCCCCGCTCGGGGTAGACGGCCGGCTGAGCATGCGGTTGCCCGCCGGCGTCCGAGATGAACGAGGCCGTTCCGTTTTCGCGCCGATTGTGCAAGTGAAGCGCGAAACACGGAATTGGCGCATGGCAGGCACGGACCGCGAACGAATGTTGCTGACTGGAGGCCCGGCGATCATCCTCGTCGAGCCGCAGCTTGGGGAGAATATCGGCATGGTGGCGCGCGCCATGGCGAATTTCGGCCTGTCGGAATTGCGCCTGGTCAATCCGCGCGACGGCTGGCCGAACGAGAAGGCGCGGGCGGCGGCAAGCCGCGCCGACCACGTCATCGACAACGTCGCGGTCTTCGACGACCTCCCGTCCGCGGTCGCCGATCTGAACTTCGTTTTCGCCACCACGGCGCGCCAGCGCGACAATTTCAAGCCCGTGCGCGGGCCGGTCGAGGCGGGCAGGGCGCTGCGCACCCGCTTCCAGGCCGGCGAGAGGACGGGCATTTTGTTCGGACGTGAGCGCTTCGGCCTCTTCAACGAAGAAGTCGGCCTCGCCGACGAGATCGTCACCTTCCCGGTCAATCCCGCCTTCGCCTCCCTCAACATCGCGCAGGCCGTTCTGCTGATGGCCTACGAGTGGATGAAATCCGGCCTGGAGAGCGAGACCGCGACGCCGTTTTCCGGCCCGGAGATGGTCCCTGCGCCGAAGGAGCAACTGGTCGGACTTTTTGCCCATCTGGAAGAGGCGCTCGAGGCGCGCGGCTATTTCCGGCCGGCGCCGAAGAAGCCGAAGATGGTCGACAATCTCCGCGCCGTGCTGACCCGGCCCGGTTTCACCGAGGCCGAGATCAAGGTGCTGCGCGGCGTCGTCGCCTCGCTCGACTATTTCTCGCCGAAGGAGCCGCGCGGAACCGGCTATCCCGAGCGCAAGGCCAAGGCCGATCGCGCCGGCCGCTCTCGTTGTGATGTGCCTCCTTCGAGGCGCGCGGAGCCTGTGCTCGGGCTTGCCAAAGGCAAGACCCGGGGGCAGGCACCTCGGGATGGGGAGGGCGGCGGCTCCGATGAGTGACCGGCCGATCCTCTTTTTCGATTCCGGCATCGGCGGGCTGACCGTGTTGCGCGAGGCGCGGGTGCTGATGCCCGGCCATCGCTTTGTCTATGTCGCCGACGATGCGGCCTTTCCCTATGGCAACTGGGAAGAGGCGGCGCTCCGGACGCACATGGTGGGCGTTTTCGAAGGCCTGCTGAAGCGCTACCGGCCGGCGATTTCCGTCATCGCCTGCAACACCGCCTCGACGCTTGCCATCGCGGCGCTCAGGGAGCGCTTCCCCGGCCAGTCTTTCGTCGGCACCGTGCCGGCCATCAAGCCGGCGGCGGAGCGCACGCGCTCCGGCCTGGTCTCGGTGCTGGCGACGCCGGGCACGGTGAAGCGGCAATATACGCGCGACCTGATCCATCAGTGGGCGTCGAAATGCCATGTGCGGCTGGTCGGCAGCGTCAATCTGGCGACCCTCGCCGAGACCTACATGCGTGACGGCTTCGTCGACGAGGAGGCGGTGAGGGCCGAGATCGCGCCATGCTTCATGGAGCAGGACGGCCGCCGGACGGATATCGTCGTCCTTGCCTGCACGCACTATCCGTTCCTCGCGAACCGCATGCGCAAGACCGCGCCCTGGCCGGTGGACTGGATCGACCCGGCCGAGGCCATCGCCCGGCGGGCGCTGTCGCTGCTGCCGCAAGCCGGCGGGTTACCGCAGAGCCCGCAGGCCGACGACATCGCGATCTTCACCTCGGGCAATCCAAACCCCGCAACGCGCCGGCTGATGCGCGGTTTCGGATTGACCGTGGCGGGTTGAGCGGTCCCGCCGGCGCCGGGAACCGGCGGCGCCGATAGCACGTTGCATCTGCTCAACGAAATGCAGGAGCGCAACATGCCAGCGAAATCGAAAGCCCAGCAGAAAGCGGCCGGCGCGGCCCTGTCGGCCAAGCGCGGCGACACCAAGAAGAGCGAGCTCAAGGGCGCGTCGAAGAGCATGTATGAATCGATGAGCGAAAGCGAGCTCGAGGACTTCGCCAAGACCAAGCGCAAGGGCAAGCCGGAGCACGTGTCGAAGAAGAAGAGCTGAGGGCGCAAT
>JBQCFH010000304.1:0-3738 GCA_051959385.1 Rhizobiaceae bacterium
GTCGAAGCGGACCTCGAGCGTCTCTAGCCCGCGGTGGACCAGCCATGTCTCGAACGGACCGGGGATGGAGCCCGAAAGCTTCCGCCACTCGGCAACCGCTTTCATGATTGTCGCGTCGCGGCTCGCGACATGGCCGAAGAGGGCATCGGAATGGCCGTTCGGCGCCTTGGTGTCGGCCGCGACGACCACGTCCGCGCCGAGGTCGAGCGGCCGCTGGCCGAGCGGCGTCATGGTCGTGTTGTCGGCGACGACCGTGGCCCCGGCGGCCTTCGCCGCCGAGGCCACGGCGGCGATGTCGCAGACATCGAGGCCCGGATTGGACGGCGTCTCGATGAAGACCAGCCGATAGCCCTCGAAGCCGCCTTCTCCGAAGGTGGCGGTGGGCCGCACGTCATGGGCGACGCCGAGCGGCTTCAGGAAGCGTTCGGCGAGGACGCGCGTCGTGTAGTAGCCGTCGGATGGCAGAAGGATGCGGTCGCCCGATTTGAGCAGCGAGAAGAACACCGCCGAGATCGCGCCCATACCGGATGGAAAGGCCAGCGCCTCGGCGTCTTCAAGATGGCCGAGCAGGCCCTCGACGGCATGCCAGGTCGGGTTGTCGAAGCGTCCGTACTGCCGAAAGCCTGCCGGATCGCCCGGCAGGTGATACATCGACGCCATGGTGAGCGGCAGCGCGACCGGATCGCCCTTGGCAAGCCCGGCGCGCCGCAGATGCGCTGCCCGCGCGGCCACTCGTCTCGACGATCTGGTCATGCCTGCTCCTCCGTCCCGTCCGGCTGGAGCTATGGAGGGGCGCCGGCCGGATGGCAAGAGCAGAGCGGGCCGCTTCGGCGCAAGGCCGTCAAACCGGGATGTCCGAGTATATCGCCCATCGGGCGCAATGGAGCGGCCGATCTAGGTGCTGGAACGGTCGTGCAGCGGCTACGCCAGCACGGTCTGAAGTCGTTCCAGTTCCGGAAGCTGCGCCATCGTCGCCTCATAGCCGAGGCGGATTGCCTCGTCGGCGCGGTGGAATTCGGTCAGTCCGATATGTCCGAGCTTGGGCTGCAGCGCGATATCTGGCGGATCGCCGGCCATGCGCGAGCGCGAAATGCGATCCTGGATGATATTGAAGGCCTCGACCATGACGCCGGTTATGCCCATCCGCGTCTCGCGCGCCTTTGCCGTGCGGTCGGTAATGTGGCCGCCCGAGGAATCGGGCACGCCCGCGACAAGACTGGCGGGGCCCGCGCTGTGCTTAATGACGGCGGCGCGGCCGTACTGGTCGTAGTGCAGGTTGACCGCCACCACCAAGGGCTGCTCGTAGGCGCGGCAGACCGAGACCGGCACCGGATTGACCAGCGCCCCGTCGACTAGCAGCCGGCCGTTGCAGATAACCGGCTCGAACACGCCGGGCAGCGCGTAGGAGGCTCGCATGGCGGTGATCAGCGAGCCGCTGGAAAGCCAGATCTCGTGTCCGGTCCGGATTTCCGAGGCGACGCACACAAAGGGCTTCGACAGGTCCTCGAAGGTGACGCCGTCCATGTGCCGCTGCATTTCCGCCGTCAGCCGCATGCCGCCGAAGAGGCCGCTGCCGCCGAGATGGATATCGAGCAGGCCGAACATGCGTCGCTTGGTGAGGCTGCGCGCGAATTCCTCCAGCGCATCGAGCTTTCCCGCGAGATAGCAGCCGCCGACCAGTGCCCCGATCGACGTGCCGGCGATCATGTCGATTTCCATGCCGGCTTCATCGAGCGCCCTGAGCACGCCGATATGGGCCCAGCCACGGGCAGCGCCGCCGCCGAGCGCCAGCGCGATCGGAGATTTCCGCGGCGCTTCAAGCACGGGCGGGGAGCCGTCCGGCACTTCCGATTTGTCACGCGCTTCGCCGCGCCCTCTGATGGACGCCCATTCGAGCATCACCGTCTCCATATCCCGGTGGGAGTGTGCGCCCCGGCTCGTATCAAATTCATGAATCTTGTCATTACCAGTAGCAAAATCGTCATTTCAGGTCGTCACAAGGCATAATTGACAATGGCCCCGGGCAGAAGCGAGGCAGGCGCGTCTCCGTTCGTCACTCAGCGTGGCGCAGGCGAGGTTCCGTCCCGTCCGCATCGAGGATCCTGTAAAAGCATGAACGCCTGCCAGTGTGGCAGGTTGCACCGGCGCCGGCGACTTCGACTTTCAGCCAAAGAGCGTCCTGGTCGCAATCCACACGCAATTCGACGACCCGCTGGAAATTCCCCGAGGTCTCGCCCTTTTTCCAGAGCGACTTGCGCGAGCGCGACCAGTAGTGCGCGATGCCGGTTTCAAGCGTGAGCCGGAGCGCCTCCTCGTTCATATGCGCGACCATCAGCAATTCGCCATCACCTGCGTCGGTGACGACGGCGGTCAGCAGGCCGTTTGCATCGAAGCGGGGCGCGAAGGCGGTGCCTTCCTCGCGCTCGCTTTTGTTCGCTTCGGTAGGGGGATTCATGGGAGGTCGTGCCGATCCGATATTTTGACGTACCGGACCGGCAAATGTCAGTCCCTCGTGCCGCGGACCATGCCGACGAAACGCAGTTGCTCCTCCGGCCGGTCCTTGAAGGTCCCGGTGAAGGTGGAGGTCAGCGTGGTGGCGCCCTGCTTGCGGATGCCGCGCATCGCCATGCACATGTGCTCGGCCTCGATCATTACCGCGACGCCGCGCGGATTGAGCACGTCCTGGATGACGCCGGCGATCTGCGCCGTCATGGCCTCCTGCGTCTGTAGGCGGTGCGCGAAGATGTCGACGACGCGGGCGATCTTCGACAAACCGACCACCTTGCCGTCCGGCAGATAGGCGACATGCGCCTTGCCGATGATCGGCACCATGTGGTGCTCGCAATGCGAATGGAAGGCGATGTCCTTCACAAGCACGAGGTCGTCATAGCCAGCGACTTCCTCGAAGGTGCGGCCGAGCTCGTCGGCCGGGCATTTGTCATAGCCGTCGAACATCTCGCGGAATGCCTTCACCACGCGCTTCGGCGTATCGCGCAGGCCTTCGCGGCGGATATCGTCGCCGGTCCAGCGCAACAGCGTCTCTACGGCTTTCAGGACCTCCGTCTCGCTTGGGCGGTCGGTCCTCGGCTTGTCCAGATATTCCGGAATGGCTGGAAATGTCTTGATCACGGCGTCCATTAAGGCGTCTCCCGTAGTCCACCTCGATGGGCGGACGAGTTGAACGGATCACGGCCCTTTTTGCGGGAATGTCGATGGACCCCGAAAGCGGCGTGTACCTGTAAGCACGGTCCGGCTTCTTGCCGTACGCCATGCTCGCTTACTATATATGACCTCGAATGACGAATGAAAGATGCGCCGGGGAAACGCTGTGTTCGTCGGACCGGGCGCGGGCGAAAAATCATGATAGACGACGTCTATAATGCGAAAATTCTGGGTTTTGCCGGTAATATCCCGCGGATCGGCCGCTTGGAGCATCCGGATGCGACAGCCATGGCGCATTCGAAACTGTGCGGCTCGACGGTGACGGTGGACCTGAAGATGGACGGTGACGTGGTCACAGATTTCGCCCACGACGTCAAAGCCTGTGCGCTGGGGCAGGCATCGTCCTCGATCATGGCGAGCCAGGTCGTCGGCGCCCATGCGGATGAGTTGCGCGAGGTCCGCGAGACGATGCGCAGGATGCTGAAGGAGAACGGTCCGCCCCCGGAAGGCCGTTTCGCCGACCTCAGATACCTCGAGCCCGTGCGCGACTACAAGGCGCGGCACGCCTCGACCATG
>JBQCFH010000305.1:0-2664 GCA_051959385.1 Rhizobiaceae bacterium
CACGCCCGAGAGCCACGCGATCAACGACCTCGGCATCGACAGTCTCGACTTCCTCGACATCGCCTTCGCCATCGACAAGGCGTTCGGCATCAAGCTGCCGCTGGAGCAGTGGACGCAGGAGGTCAATGACGGCAAGGCGACGACGGATCAGTACTTTGTGCTGAAGAATCTCGCCGCGCGCATCGACGAGCTCGTCGCCGCCAAAGGGGCCTGATGAGGGGCAATGCGACTCGAGTACTTCCAGCTCATCGACCGCGTCACGGATCTTAATCTCGCCGACCGAACCATCCGCACGGAAAACACGGTCCCTTCGGCCAGCACGGTTTTCGAGGGACATTTCCCCGGCTATCCGCTGATGCCCGGCGTGCTGCTGGTCGAGACCATGGCGCAAACGTCGGGCTGGCTCGTCGTCGCTCTCAATAAATTCGGCCGCATGCCTTTCCTCGCTGCGGTCAAGGACGCCAAGTTCCGCACCTTCGTCGTCCCCGGCATGGTGCTGGACGTGGAAGCGAGTCTCGAGCACGACGGCTCGGGCTACGCCATCACCAACGCCAAGATCACCTCCTCCGGCAAACCGATCTGCGACGCCACGATCACGCTGCGCGTCATGCCCTTCCCGAACGACGAAATCCGCCAGCACATGCGCGACCAGGCCGTGCGTCTCGGCGTGCCGAGCGTGGAGCCGGCGAATGGCTGACGGCGCGCGCGAGGCCTGGATCACCGGCATCGGCATCGTTTCGTCCCTCGGCGAAGGCGCCGACGCGCACTGGCAGAAACTATCGGAGGCCAAGCCCGCCGCCGACACGACCACCTTCGCGCCGTACATCGTGCATCCGCTGGCGCCGATCAATTTCGATCTGCAGATCCCCAAGAAGGGCGATCAGCGCCAGATGGAGAACTGGCAGCGCATCGGCACCTATGCCGCCGGCCTCGCTCTCGACAGCGCCGGCGTCAAAGGCAAGACCGAGGTGCTCTCACATATGGACATGATCGTCGCCGCTGGCGGCGGCGAACGCGACCTGTCGGTCGATTCCACGATCCTGTCCGGAATGCCTGGCGCACCCAATCCGGCTGCTTTCCTCAACGAACGGCTGATGAGCGACCTGCGCCCGACCCTCTTCCTGGCACAGCTCTCTAACCTGCTCGCCGGTAACATCTCCATCGTCCACGGCGTCACCTCGTCGTCGCGCACATTCATGGGCGAGGAGTCCGCGGGGCTCGATGCGGTGCGTATCGCGGTGTCGCGCATCGGCGCCGGCCAGAGCGACATCGCCCTCGTCGGCGGCGCGCACAATGGCGAGCGGCCCGATCTCATCATGCTCTACGAATTCGCCGGCCTCGCACTGAAGGACAAATTCGCGCCGGTGTGGGAACGCGGCGCGGGCAAAGGTGGCTTCGCCCTCGGCTCGCTCGGCGCTTTCCTGGTCATCGAGGCGCGCGAGCACGCGGAGGCGCGCGGCGCCAAGGGGCTCGCCCGCATCGCCAGCGTCGTCTCCGACCGGCGCAGGCGCCAGCCCGGCAATGTGACCGCCTCGCTCGACGGCCTATGGGACAAGGTCAAGGACGTCGTCGAACCGGCATCGACCGCCGTGATTTCGGGCGCGACCGGCGCCAACCCGGCGACCGCAGAAGAACGCGCCTTCCTGGAGAAGCACGGCGAGCTTGCCGTCCGCGCCACCGGTTCCTATCTCGGTCATGGGTTGGAGCCGCAATTCCCCATGAACCTGGCGCTGGCAACGGTCGCCTTGCAGCATGGTAGCCTCTTCCCGCCCTGCGACGCTTCGGGGCTGGAAAAGCCGATGAGCGGCGCGCTCCGCCAGGTCGTCGTGACCGGCGTCGGCCATTGGCGCGGCGAGGGTCTCGCGCTGGTGGAAAAGATCGTCTGAGGAGAGCGAACATGGCCTCGACCAAGGACAAGCTGGGCCGCCCGATCGTCGTCGTCACCGGCGTCGGCGTCGTGACGTCGCTCGGCGCCGGCAAAACCGACAACTGGAAGAAGCTCACGTCCGGCGAGAGCGGCATCCACGCCATCAGCCGCTTCCGGACCGATGGCCTGAAGACCCGCATCGCTGGCAGCGTCGACTTCCTCGGTACGCCTGACTGCACGGCGGCGCTCTCCGAACAGCTCGCCGACCTCGCGGCCGAAGAGGCCGTCGCCCAATCCGGCCTCGGCAGGCCGGGGGACTTTCCAGGTCCCCTCTTCCTTGCCGTGCCGCCGATCGAGATGGAATGGTCGCAGCGCCTGGAAGTCGGCGCGCGCTCCGGCAGCAACGACAAGGTCACATACGCCGACCTGCTGCGGGTCAGCGACCAATTCCCCGCCTATCATGGACGCTTCCTGTTCGGCTCGGTCGCCGACCACGTCGCCGAGAAGTTCGGCACGCGCGGCTCGCCGATCTCGCTGTCGACGGCCTGCGCTTCAGGTGCGAGCGCGATCCAGCTCGGCGTCGAGGCGATCCGCCGCGGCGACACGGACGCCGCGCTCTGCGTCGGCACCGACGGCTCGGTCAATCCTGAGGCCGTGATCCGCTTCTCGCTCCTGTCCGCACTGTCGACGAGCAACGATAATCCGCAGAAGGCGGCGCGCCCCTTCTCCAAGAACCGCGACGGTTTCGTGATGGCCGAGGGCGCGGGCGCGCTCGTGCTCGAAAGCTACGACGCGGC
>JBQCFH010000306.1:0-3200 GCA_051959385.1 Rhizobiaceae bacterium
CGTCGGCACGGACGGCTTCGACCAGTCGATCCAGCTGGTGCTCAACGGCCGCGCCGACGCGACGATCAACGACAGCCTCTCCTTCCTCGACTTCAAGAAGCACAAGCCCGACGCGAACGTGAAGATCGCGGCGCAGGAGGCGAATGCCGACTATTCCGGGGTCATCATCCCGAAGGGCGAGCCGGAACTTCTGGCGGCGATCAACAAGGCGCTGGCCGACATCAAGGCCGACGGCACCTACAAGAAGATCGCGGATAAATATTTCGGGCAGGATGTTTCGAAGTAAGCGGCCGGAGTACCCGGTCGTCATCCTCGGGCTTGTCCCGAGGATCTACCACAGGGGTCCGGTTGTCATGTCGGCCGGTGCACTGCGTCGCTTGGACCGCAACTACCATGAGATCGATTGTAGATCCTCGGGACAAGCCCGAGGATGACGGCAATAGCGTTGGCTTAACGGCAGCGCCAACCCATATAGCCCCCGTCTCGACGACATAAGGCGAGGCTCCGTTCCGCAATCGCCTCCGAAGGATAGATATCGTGCCCCACTGGCTGCAGTTGATGATTGAATCGCTCGGCCCGCGTCTGTGGGCCGCGCTGAAATTCACCGCGCCGCTGACACTGCTTTCCTTCGCCTTCGGCCTCGTCCTCGGGCTGGTCGTTGCGCTGATCCGCCTGTTCGGGCCGAAGCCGCTGGTGCCCGTCGTGCGCTTCTATGTCTGGATCATTCGCGGCACCCCGCTCCTGGTGCAGCTCTTCCTGATCTTCTACGGCCTGCCCTCGGTCGGCATCGTGCTCGACGCCTTCCCGGCGGCGCTGATCGGCTTCACGCTCAATATCGGCGCCTATACGTCGGAGATCATCCGCGCCGTCATCGCCTCGGTGCCGCGCGGCCAGTGGGAAGCGGCCTATTCCATCGGCATGACATGGCGGCAGGCGATGCAGCGCACCATCCTGCCGCAGGCGGCGCGCGTCGCGGTGCCGCCGCTCTCCAACTCCTTCATTTCGCTCGTCAAGGACACCTCGCTCGCCGCCGCGATCACCGTGCCGGAGCTTTTCCAGGCGGCGCAACGCATCGTCGCCACCACCTACGAGCCGCTGATCCTCTATATCGAGGCGGCGCTGATCTATCTGGTGCTAAGCTCCGTTCTCTCCTCGCTGCAGGCGCGGCTGGAAGGCCGGCTCGGCCGCTATGGCGGCTATATCGAGGCGCGCTCATGATCGGCCTCACCAAAATCGAGAAGCGCTTCGGCGAGCTTCACGTGCTGAAGGGCATCACGCAGGAATTCCGCGAGGGCGGCGTCACCGCGCTGATCGGGCCTTCAGGCGGGGGAAAGAGCACGCTCCTGCGCTGCATCAACCTGCTCGAGATCCCGACTTCCGGCACGGTGCGGATCGGCGAGGACGCGATCGAATTCCATCCCGGCGGCAAGGTCGCGACGGCGGCGATCCAGAAGCTGCGCCGCCAGACCGGCATGGTCTTCCAGAATTTCCAGCTCTTCCCGCACCCCACCGCGATCGAGAACGTCATGGAGGGCCTGACGGTGGTGCTGCGCTGGCCGAAGGAGAAAGCGCGCGAGCGGGCCATGGCGCTCCTCGAAAAGGTCGGCATGCGCGAGAAGGCCGATTCCTGGCCGGCGAACCTTTCCGGCGGGCAGCAGCAGCGCGTGGCGATCGCCCGGGCGCTGGCGCCCTCGCCGCGCGTGCTCTTGTGCGACGAGCCGACCTCGGCGCTCGACCCGGAACTCGCCGAGGAGGTGGTCGAGGTGCTCGGGCAACTGGCGCGCGAGGGCACGACCATGGTGATGGCGACGCATGATCTCCGCCTCGCCTCGAGCGTCGCCGACGAGGTGGTGTTCCTCGACCAGGGCGAGGTGGTGGAGACCGGCCCGGCACGCGAACTCTTCGACAATCCGCAGCGCCAGCGCACCAGGCGCTTCATCGCTTCGCTGAGGCAGGAGGAGGCGGAAGCGGGACGGCCGGCGCAAGGCTGATTTGGCTTGGCCTGTTTACCCCACCCGCCTCGCTGCGCGAGGCACCCTCCCCTTGAAGGGGAGGGAAAAAGCGGCACCGCAGCGGCTTTCCTCCCATGTCAGGGGGAGGTCGCCCCCACGGGTCCGGCCTTTGGCCGGCCCAAGGACAGGCTCCGGGCCGGAGGGGGTGAACAAATCAGCGGTTGCCGACAGTACGCGATCCGTTCGCCTCGCTGTCAGATGCACCGTCCCCCGTCCACTTCCAGCGCCACGCCGGTGATGAACTCCGCCTCGTCGGAGGCGAGCCAGAGCGCCGCATTGGCGATGTCGAGCGGCGTCGACAGCCGCCCGAGCGGGATCGAGGCGCGGAAGAGCGCGCGCTTCTCCGGCGTGTCCTCGCCCATGAACTGCGCAAGCATGCCGGTCTCGCCCGCCACCGGGCAGAGGCAGTTGACGCGGATCTTCTTCGGCGCCAGCTCGACCGCCATCGACTTGGTGGCGGTGATCGCCCAGCCCTTGGAGGCGTTGTACCAGGTGAGCCCGGGCCGCGGCCTCAGCCCCGCCGTGGAAGCCGTCGTGATGATTGAGCCGCCGCCCTCTCTCTCCATTACCGGCACCGCCGCCAGCGCGGCGAGGTAGATCGCCTTCATGTTGACGGCCACGATCGTGTCGAAGGTCTTCTCGTCGACCTTCAGCATGTCGCCGTTGCGGTGCGTGTAGCCGGCATTGTTGACCATGATGTCGAGACGGCCGAAGCGCCCGGTCGCAAGCTTGACCATGGCCTCGACATCGGCGCGCTGCGAGACGTCGGCCTTGCAGGCGACCGCCGCATCGCCGATCTCGCCGGCGACGCGCTCGGCGCCCGGGCCGTTCAGGTCGGCGACGACCACCTTGGCGCCTTCCTCGGCGAAGCGCTTCGCCATGCCCTCGCCGAAACCCGACGCCGCGCCGGTAACGATTGCGACCTTACCCTTGAGACGATCCATGCGATTACTCTTGCCCTTCCAGTTCGTCGTGTACGGCTCGTTCGAGCACACCCAGATGATGAAGCACCGTATTCCACAAGATGCCGGGGAGGACATCCTCGTAATCGTGCCGATAGATGTTCCCGGAGCCGGCAATCTGGCGCCAGGGGACCGCCGCGTGGCGAGCCTTCAACTCGTCCGGCAGGCGGCGTGAAGCTTCCGAGATGATCTCCAGGCAACGGGTCACCGCGTAAAGCGTGCGTTC
>JBQCFH010000307.1:0-3014 GCA_051959385.1 Rhizobiaceae bacterium
TAGGGTGGCTGGTGGCTTATCAGAAAATCTGTCGGAAATCGCTAATTAATTTCAATAACTTACAGTAGGTATGGCGGAGAGGGGGGGATTCGAACCCCCGATACCCTTGCGAGTATGCCGCATTTCGAGTGCGGTGCTTTCAACCGCTCAGCCACCTCTCCAGAGGGCGATTTCGTCGCGGTGCGGCGCCTAGATAGCGACGGTTTTTGCCCGGCACAAGCCCTTCCATCGCGCCGGCGGTCAATTGGCCGCGATCCGCCGAGGCTGCCGCTCCTGTGTCGGACCGTCGCCTCGCGGACAATCTCGCGACGGCGTATGCGCGCCCGGCGCGCTTCCCTCCCGACACGCGCGCCCGCCGCGGCTTCCGCCAGCGGCGGAAGGTCGGCGGCCTCCGAGGTCCTGCCCTCCGAGGATCCCGGCCTCCGAGGTCTCGCTCTCCAAGGATCCCGGCCTCCGTCATTGGCGCTCGATCGCCCTTCTTCCTTGACACTCTCCTCCCCTTCGGTTAGGGAGCACGGGCTTGGCGTGGGTCGCTCCCGCGCCAGTTTGTTTTTGAACCCGCAACAGACTGACAAAAAGACGGCCGGGCCGCCTCCCACGCGGAAAGCTGCCCTATAAGGCCGACCCGAACAGCGAAAGGCAAAGAATGTTCGCAGTCATCAAAACGGGCGGCAAGCAGTACCGCGTCGCCGCCAACGATACGCTGAAGATCGACCGCGTCGAGGGCGAGGTCGGCCAGATCGTCGAGATCGGCCGCGTGCTGGCCCATGGCGAGGGCGACAAGGTCACCATCGGCGCGCCCTTCGTCGAGGACGCGACCGTCACCGCCGAGGTGGTCGAGCAGGGCCGCGGCCCGAAGGTCATCGCCTTCAAGAAGCGCCGCCGCCAGAATTCGCGCCGCCGGCGCGGCCATCGCCAGCTTCTGACCACGGTCCGCATTTCCGAGATCCTGATCGGCGGCGCCAAGCCTTCGAAGAAGGCCGAGGCCCCCAGGAAGGCGGAGGCGAAGCCGGCGGCCAAGGCGGAAGCTCCGGCCAGGAAGGCGGAGCCGAAGGAAGAGGCGAAGGCCCCGGCGAAGGAGCCCAAGGAAGAAGCGAAGGCCGCGCCGCTCTTCAAGGCCCCGAGGGGCAAGGGCGACGACCTGACCGTCATCAAGGGCATCGGCCCGGTCGCCGCCAAGGATCTGAACGAGCAGGGCATCAAGAGCTTTGCGCAGATCGCGGCGCTTACCGACGAGGACATCGCCCGCATCGACGCCGCCATGCCGTTCAGCACGGCGCAGATCGAGGATTGGCGCGAGCAGGCCAAGGCGCTCGCGGCCGAGAAGAAGTAAGGCAGAAGGAGAACAGCAATGGCACACAAGAAGGCTGGCGGTTCGTCGCGCAACGGTCGCGACTCCCACTCCAAGCGCCTGGGCGTGAAGAAGTTCGGCGGCGAGCAGGTTCTCGCCGGCAACATCATCGTGCGTCAACGCGGCACCAAGTGGCACCCCGGCGCCAATGTCGGCATGGGCACGGACCACACGCTCTTCGCGCTCGAAGCCGGCGCGGTCGCGTTCCGAAAGAAAGCCAATGGCCGTACCTACGTGTCGGTGAACCCGATTACGGAAGCAGCGGAGTAGCCGGTCCCGCGACATAACACCGGCGCCCATCTCGGGAACCGGTGTTCTGGACAGGCCAGAAAAAGGATCAGGGGAGATGGGCCGCCATCTCCCCTTTTTCTTTGCCTGGAGGAACGAGAAATGGTTGCCGAGAAGGAAGAGAGCGAAGACGAAAGTCTGAGGGTCGATTGCCCGGTTCTGGTCACCGAGCGTCTGGTGCTGCGCCCGCCGCATGAGGAGGACGTTCCCGACCTCGCGAAACTGGCGAACAGCCGCCGGATCGCCGAGATGCTGGCGCGCATGCCGCACCCCTACGGCGTCAGGGAGGCCCGCGCCTTCATCGAGATGGCCGGGAAACCGCGCGCCGCCGGCTGTGTCTACGCCGTCACCATCGCCGAGAGCGGCGCCTTCGTCGGCTGTGCGGGGCTGAACGGCACCGGGCGCGGGCTCGAGCTTGGCTACTGGATCGGCGAGCCCTTTTGGGGCCTGGGCTACGCCACCGAGGCGGCGCACGCGCTGGTCGATCTCGCCTTCCGCGCCACGGAAAGCCAGGTGCTGCATGTCGCCTGCCGCGTCATCAACGGCGCCTCGCGGCGGGTCATCCACAAATGCGGCTTCCAGTATGCCGGCCAGGGCATGATGGATTCGATCGCCGCCGGCCGCACGCCGGTCGAGCGCTACACGCTCGACCGCAAGACCTGGATCGGGTTGAGGACATGGCCGAAAGGCTGATTTTTCGTACTCGCCCAATGAACCGGGGCGGAGAGGGGCATTCTAATTCTCGCCGCCCTGGGCTAGGAAGCACCACGAAAGACGGCTGATCCATGAAATTCCTCGACCAGGCGAAGGTTTACATCCGCTCCGGCGACGGCGGCGCCGGCTCGGTGTCGTTCCGCCGCGAGAAGTTCATCGAGTTCGGCGGGCCGGACGGCGGCGACGGCGGCCGCGGCGGCGATGTCTGGGTCGAGGCCGTCGACGGGCTGAACACGCTGATCGACTACCGCTACCAGCAGCATTTCAAGGCGAAGACCGGCGGCCATGGCATGGGCCGCAACCGCACCGGCGCCAAGGGCGCGGACGTGACGCTCAAGGTGCCGGCCGGCACCCAGATCTACGAGGAAGACAACGAGACGCTGATCGTCGACATGACCTCCGTCGGCCAGCGCTACCGGCTTGCCGCCGGCGGCAAAGGCGGCTTCGGCAACCAGCACTTCAAATCGTCCACCAACCAGGCGCCGCGCCGCGCCAATCCCGGCCTGCCGGGCGAGGAGCGCACGATCTGGCTGCGCCTGAAGCTCATCGCCGATGCCGGGCTGGTCGGCCTGCCGAACGCCGGCAAATCGACTTTCCTCGCCGCCGTCTCCGCGGCGAAACCGAAGATCGCCGACTATCCCTTCACGACGCTCCATCCCAA